>JACIYD010000192.1 GCA_014360105.1 Clostridia bacterium | reverse complement strand
GGTCGTAGGCAAGGCCGGTCGCAATCGGTGGCGGGGCATCAGGCCCACGGTACGGGGTGTGGTGATGAACCCGGTAGACCATCCCCATGGCGGCGGTGAAGGCAAATCGCCCATCGGCCGGCATCCGGTAACACCATGGGGCAAGCCGGCTTTAGGGGTCAAGACGCGCAAGAAGAATAAGCCTTCGGATAAAATGATCGTGAAGCGCCGCAAGTAACGTGGGGAAGAAGGGGGGATCGACGTGGGCCGTTCCCTGAAGAAGGGGCCGTTTTGCGATGCCCATCTTCTGAAGAAGATCGAAGCGCTCAACGAAAAGGGCGAGAAGCGTGTAATCAAGACCTGGTCACGCCGCTCGACCATTTTCCCGCAGATGGTCGGCCATACTATTGCCGTACACGACGGGAGGCGGCATGTGCCTGTCTATATCACCGAAGACATGGTCGGCCATAAGCTGGGCGAGTTTGCGCCCACCCGGGTCTTTCGCGGCCATGGGGCGCATACCGAAAGGTCCACCGCCTTGAAGTAAGAGGGGAAGAAGGGAAAAGAGCATGCAAGTGCGGGCTGAGGCGAGGTACGTGCGGCTGTCGCCGAAAAAAGCACAGCGCGTAATTGGTCTCATCCGGGGTAAAGACGTGGAAGAGGCCCTGGCACTGTTGCGCTTTATGCCGCAGCGGGCAAGCCGCATCATTGCCAAGGTGTTACGATCGGCCGTAGCCAATGCGGAGCATAATCACGACCTGAATGCTGCGCGCCTTTACGTAGCCCAGGCCTACGTCAACCAGGGGCCGACCCTGAAGCGGTATACGCCGCGGGCCTATGGCCGGGCGAATCTCTTGCGCCATCGCACCAGCCACGTTACCGTAGTCGTTGCCCAGAAGGAGGGGTGATGCGTGGGGCAAAAGGTACACCCGCGGGGTCTGCGTCTGGGAATCGTGCGCGACTGGAATGCGCGCTGGTTCGCCGAGCGGGACTTTGCCAAGCTACTACATGAAGATCTCGAGCTCAGGCGCTTTCTTAAAAAGAAGTTGTATGCCGCCGGTGTTTCGGACATCGAGATCGAGCGGGCGGCCAACCGCCTAAAGGTTACCATCCACACCGCCAAGCCCGGTATTGTTATCGGCCGCGGCGGGGCGGAGGTGGAGAACCTGCGGCAAGAATTGGAACGGCGCACCGGGCGGCAGGTTAATTTAAACATCGTCGAAATCAAGCGGCCGGAACTGGACGCACAACTGGTGGCGGAAGGGGTGGCGGCACAACTGGAAAAGAGGGTCTCCTTCCGCCGGGCGATGAAGCAGGCGGTAGCCAGGGCAATGCGCATGGGGGCCCAGGGAATCAAGATTGCCTGTGCGGGACGTCTTGCCGGGGCGGAGATGGCGCGAACCGAATGGTATAGCGAGGGCAAGGTGCCGCTGCAAACCTTGCGCGCCGATATCGACTTCGGCTTTGCCGAAGCGCTTACCACTTATGGCAAGATCGGGGTCAAAGTATGGGTTTATCGGGGTGATATCCTGCCGGAGGCCACCGGTACCGGGGGCGGTCGAGGAGGAGTATAGCGATGCTGGCACCCAAACGGGTGAAATACCGCAAAGAGCAGCGCGGCAGCCTGGCGGGCCAGGCCAAAGGCGGCACAACGCTTGCCTACGGCGATTACGGGCTGGTCGCCCTTGAGGCGGCCTGGATTACCAGCCGGCAGATTGAGGCGGCCCGCGTGGCGATGACCCGCTTTATCAAGCGAGGCGGCAAGGTCTGGATCAAGATTTTTCCCCACAAGCCGGTAACGGCCAAACCGGCGGAAACGCGCATGGGCAGCGGCAAGGGGAGCCCGGAATATTGGGTGGCGGTGGTCAAGCCCGGACGCGTTCTCTTTGAGCTGGCTGGCGTCCCCGAGGAGGTGGCCCGGGAGGCCATGCGGCTGGCCAGTCATAAGCTGCCCATAAAGACCAAGTTCATCAAGCGAGAAGGATTAGGTGGTGAGGCCGGTGAAGGCTAGGGAGATCCGCGACCTGAGCAGCGAGGAACTGGAGCAGAAGGTGGCCGACTGGAAACAGGAACTGTTTAATCTACGGTTTCAGGCGGCCACCGGCCAGCTCGATAACCCGATGCGCATCCGCGAGGTCAAACGCAGTATTGCCCGCGCCAGAACCATTCTGCGCGAACGGGAACTCGCGCGCCAAGCAAAGGAGGCATAGGGGCGGTGAGCGCAGAGGAACGGGGCAAACGCAAGGTACGCGTAGGGACCGTGGTCAGCAACAAAATGGACAAGACGGTGGTCGTGGAAGTGGAGACCACGGTACGCCACCCCTTTTACGGCCGGACGATGCGACGGACGCGCCGTTTTAAGGCCCACGATGCCGAAAACAAGTGCCAGATCGGCGATGTGGTCCGTCTGATGGAGACCAGGCCCCTAAGCAAGGAAAAGCGCTGGCGCGTGGTCGAAATCCTGCAGCACCGGACCCTGCCGGTGGAGGAGAAGGTGACCGAGGAATGATCCAACAGGAAAGCATACTGCGCGTAGGCGATAATACCGGTGCCAAGCGCCTGCTCTGCATCCGTGTCCTCGGGGGTTCAAAAAGACGGTATGCCTCGGTCGGTGACGTCATTGTGGCCTCGGTTAAAGAAGCAACGCCCGGAGGCGTGGTGAAAAAAGGTGACGTTGTCCGCGCGGTGGTGGTGCGTACGCGCCGGCCCATCCGGCGTCCCGACGGCTCTTATATCCGCTTTGACGAAAATGCGGCGGTTATCATCAACGAGCAAGGAAACCCGCGGGGCACCCGCATTTTTGGCCCCGTGGCCCGGGAATTGAGGGATAAGGACTTCATGAAAATCATTTCCCTCGCCCCGGAAGTGCTCTAAGGCGGGTGGCGATCTTGCACGTAAAAAAGGGTGATACCGTGGTCGTGATCAGCGGCAAGGACAAGGGCAAGAGAGGGAAGGTCCTGGCCGTTGACCGCAAGCAAAACCGGGTGACGGTCGAAGGGGTTAACATCGTCAAGCGCCACCAGCGTCCCAACCCTAAAGTAGGGCAGGGGGGTATCATGGAAAAGGAGGCACCCATCCATAGCGCGAAGGTCCTGCCCCTTTGCTCCCGCTGCCATGCGCCGACCCGGGTTGGCCACGCCCTGCTGGAGAACGGGCGCAAGGTGCGGATTTGCAAGCGGTGCGGCGAGCACCTGGACTAGGTGAGAGGAGGGTGGGTGTTGCAACAAGCCACGGCGCGGGAAATGCCCCGGCTGAAACGGTACTATTTGGAGGAAGTACGGCCGCAGTTAATGCGCCGCTTCGGTTATCGGAACGTGATGCAGGTGCCGCGGCTGGAGAAGGTAGTTCTCAATATCGCCGTAGGCGAGGCCACTCAGAACCCGAAGGCGTTGGACGCAGCCGCCCAGGACCTCGCCGCCATCAGCGGTCAACGCCCCCTAATCCGCCGGGCGAAGCGTTCCATTGCCGCCTTCAAGTTGCGGGCGGGAATGCCTATTGGGTGCATGGTCACCCTGCGCGGGGATAGAATGTACGAGTTTATGGAGCGTTTGATTAACGCGGCGCTGCCCCGGGTGCGCGACTTCCGCGGGGTTTCGCCCGATGGTTTTGACGGCCGCGGCAATTACAACTTGGGCTTACGCGAGCAGTTAATCTTTCCGGAGATCGACTACGACAAGGTGGATCGGGTGCGGGGCATGAACATTACCATCGTCACCTCGGCACGCACGGACGAGGAGGCGCGAGAGCTTCTGCGCCTGCTCGGCATGCCTTTCCGATCGTAAAAGAGGGGGGAAGCGGGTGGCCAAGAAATCGTTGATTGCCAAGCAGAAACGGCCGCCAAAATTCAAAGTGCGGGCCTATCACCGGTGTTTAATCTGCGGAAGGCCACGTGGTTATTTACGGAAGTTCGGGCTCTGTCGCATTTGCTTCCGTAGCCTGGCCCACCGCGGCGAAATACCGGGTATTCGCAAGGCTAGCTGGTAAGGGGGCCGGAAGCATATGACCGATCCCATTGCCGATTTTCT
>JACIYD010000191.1 GCA_014360105.1 Clostridia bacterium | reverse complement strand
AACGAAGAGAATTCTCGAACAGCTTAACCCCGCGGAAAGAGAGATTTCCGCCCTCCTTTTGGGTTATCCGCCGCGCACCGCGGGCCGGATCATGACGCCGGATTTCATCAGCCTACCGAAGGACCTCACGTTGCGCGAAGCCCTGGAGAAGATCCGCCAGGTCGGCCTCGATAAGGAGACCATCTATACGTGTTACGTGACCGATCACGCACGCATGCTTGAAGGGGTCGTCACCCTGCGCGACCTGGTCTTGAACGACCCGGCCAAAAGGGTGGGCGAGGTCATGGACCGCCGAGTCGTGGCGGTAAAAACCGAGGACGACCAGGAGGTGGTGGCCCGGCTCATTCATGACCATGACCTTCTGGCCGTACCGGTTTTAGATCGCGAAAACCGCCTGGTGGGCATCGTGACCGTAGACGACGCGGTGGACGTGCTCGAGGATGAAGTCTCGGAGGATTTTCAACGCATCATGGCGGTGAGCGCCGCACCGGAAGGCGGCGTGGAACGCTACTTCGACCTGAGCTTCCTGCACCGTGTCATCCGCCGTCTTCCCTGGCTGGTGGCCCTTCTCGCCGCGGAGGCCGTTTCCGGCAAGATTATCGGCACTTACGAAAAGGCCCTCGGTGCGGCGATCGTTTTGGCCATGTTTATCCCCATGATTACCGGAACTACCGGTAACGCGGGGTCGCAGACCACTACCCTGATTGTACGGGCATTAGCCACCGGCGAACTGACCCGTGTGCGCGCCCTGCGCATGGTGGGCCGGGAACTGGCCACCCTTTGCCTGCTCGGTCTGGCTCTGGGCGGGGCGGCCTTTGCCCTTGCTTGGGGTATGACCGGGGAGGTAGCGGTTGCCCTGATCGTAGGTGCCACATTGGTGCTGACCGTTAATACCTCCAGCTTCATCGCTCTCATCCTGCCCTTAATCTTGCGGGCCCTACGCAGCGACCCGGCCGTAGCTTCGGCGCCGCTGATCGCGACCATCAGCGACGCGGTAAGCCTTCTCCTGTATTTCACCGTAGCCGGGTACCTTTTCAAGCTTTAAGCGCAAACCGCCTTAACCGTTACGGGGGGCGTGCCCATGATGCACGGCACCCGGATAATCGTTGCCGATACAGATGAACCTTCCCGCCGCGCGCTGCACGAACAGGTGCAGCGCAACGGCTACCTGGTTCTGGCCAGCGTGGCCGATGGTCGTCTCGCCGCCCGCCTGATCTTTGAACGCGAGCCGGAGGTGGCGGTGCTTAACGTGAACCTACCCGGCCGCAGCGGTCTGGAGGTCGCCCGGGTGGTAACCCAGCAACTGGTGAGCGCCGTGGTGCTGATAGGCGAGCAGTTCGACTGGGAGCTCTTGGGCAAGGCGCGGGAGGCAGGAGCACAAGCGTTCCTGCTTAAACCGTTAAGCGAGCAGACCCTCATTCCCGCCTTAGAAATGGCCATTGGCGAGTTCCGCCGTTACAAGGAAATGGCCCAGGAAAATCGGCGCTTGCGAGACGAGTTGGAAACGCGGCGCCTGGTGGAGCGGGCCAAGGGCTTGTTAATGTGCCAATACGGTTGGACGGAGGAAGAGGCCTACCGTTACTTACGCGAACAAAGTATGAATCGTTGCCTCCCCCTGCGGCGTATTGCCCGCGCGGTCCTCGAGGGCCGGCTCGCGCCCTGAAGCGCATTATACTGTATACATGTGTCTTCCGTCTTTACATACGGGCGGCCAGCGTTTAAAATAGATTGCCAGGATAACGGGATAGGGAGCGCGAGGGCAAGGAAGTCCTCTCGGGCAGGAAAGTAAGGCTGCCGCGCGGCAGCTTTTTTATTTGTAAAAAGGGGATGATGGGGTGGCCGACTTAACGGCAGCGAACGGCGAGGTCCTGGAATTGGCAAGGCAGTACAACGTCAAGTTCGTTCGCCTGCAGTTTACCGATATCTTCGGCGCCTTGAAAAACGTGGCGATTACCGTGGAGGATCTGCCGGAGGTGCTTCGCCACGGCATGCTCTTTGACGCCTCGGTGGTGGAAGGTATCGTCCCTTACCGTCAGACCGACATGGTCTTGCGGCCTGACCCGCGGACCTTTGTCGTCTTCCCCTGGCGGCCGCGCGAAGGAGCGGTGGCCCGGCTTATCTGTGATCTGTATTCGCCCCAGGGTGAGCCCTTTCCTAGTTGTTCCCGCCTTATCTTGCGCCGTGTGCTGGCCGAGGCGCAAGATATGGGTCTGGCTCCTTCGGTGGCCAGTGAAGTGGAGTTCTTTCTTTTTCGGCTGGACGAACAGGGGCAACCGACCACGGTGACGCACGACCGGGCCGGCCACTGTGACCTCACGCCTCTGGATTTGGGGGAGAACGCCCGGCGGGACATGGTCTTGACGTTGCAGGAAATGGGTTTTGAGACCGCTTCTTCGCACCACGAATTGGCGCCCGGTCAGCACGAGATTGCCCTTAAGGCGGCCGATCCGTTAACGGCAGCCGACCAACTGGTGACCTTCAAGTTTGTGGTTCGCACCATTGCCCAGCGCCACAGCCTGCACGCTTCTTTCATGCCCAAGCCATTGATGGAAGCGAGCGGTTCAGGGTTGCACTGGCACTTGGCGCTTTGGCGCGGCGGGCAGAATGCCTTTTACGACCCGCAGGGGGAGGGGCCGTTGAGCAAGGTCGGGCTTTCCTTTGTTGCCGGCTTGCTGCGCCACGTGCGCGCCTTCTGCGCCATCACCAACCCGCTGGTCAACTCCTATAAGCGTCTCATACCGAGCGATGTTGCACCGACTTACGTGGCCTGGGCCCAAGATAGCCGTAATGCCGTTATCCGGCTTTCTGCGCGCAGGGGGGCGCGCACCACGATCGAAGTGCGCCATCCCGACCCTACGTGCAACCCCTACTTGGCGCTGGCTCTCTTGTTGCGTGCAGGACTGGCAGGCATTAAAGAGGACCTGGTCCCCCCGCCGCCGGTACCGGAAAACATGTACCGGGCAGATAACCGCCGCCGTGCAGAGCTCCAGGTAACCTGCCTGCCGCGCACGCTGGAGCAGGCCTTGAAGGCCATGAAAGAAGACGCCCTAGTGAAGGATACCCTTGGGGAGGCGATCTTCGAACTCTATTATGAGGCCAAGGCCAGGGAATGGGAGCGTTTTCTCGCTTTCGTCCACCCGTGGGAGTTGCAGGAATACCTCATCGGCTATTAGTGGGCCCGAGGGCCCTTTTCGTTCAAGCCTGACCCGGACTAAAGCCGCGCTGACGCGGTGATAAATCAAGGAGAAACAGGAGGATGGTAGTATGACCTTCAGCCTGGGGATCAATGCGAGCGAAGCCACGCGTACGACAAGGAGGTTGAAGGAAGACTGGTGCCCCTTCAGCGGGATGTGCGTCACCTGCCTTGACGGCTGCGTAGGGTACTGCGAGGTCGGCAAGTCGGCCGTCAGGGGAAGAGAGTACCTTTACCCCCAGCCGTTCGGTCAGATTACGGCGGCAGCACAGAAGGATTATCCGGTGGACTTCTCCCATTTCAACATCATGGGTAGTGCGACCGGTGCCTACGGCATCGCGCCGGACAGCGATGCTGCCGTCTTCCCTGCCGTCAACCTGGAGGCCATTCTGGGAAGCAGCGGGGACCTCAAGCTGCGCCTGCCGGTTGTCATTCCGGCCATGGGTTCGACCAACATTGCTGCCAAGAACTGGGATCATCTCGCTGCCGGGGCGGCCCTGGCCGGTGTGGGCCTGAGTATCGGGGAAAACGTCTGTGCCATGGACCCGCGGGCGGAAATCAAGAACGGCCGGGTGGTTCGTTCACCGGATCTGGAGCGCCGGGTGGAAGCCTTCCGCCGCTGGTACCGGGGTTACGGGTTTGTTGCCGTCCAGGCTAATGTGGAAGATACCAACCTGGGCGTGCAGGAATACGCCATTGAGCAACTCGGGGTTGAGGCGGTCGAACTGAAGTGGGGTCAGGGTGCCAAAAACATCGGAGGCGAAGTGAAGCTGGATAGTCTTGAACGTGCTCTCCAATTGAAGAGCCGCGGCTACATTGTT
>JACIYD010000190.1 GCA_014360105.1 Clostridia bacterium | reverse complement strand
CGTAAAGGGGGGAGATCGATCTTGACTACCCGTAGGTAGTGGTACAGGTCTTCCAGAAATCTCCCCTCGGCTACAATTTCTTCAAGACGCCCGGTGGCAGCCGCGATAATCGCCGGTCCAACGTTTTGCGTTTCTTGCCATTTTCCCCCCTGTAGAATCTCCAGCAGCCGAGACTGGAGCTCAAGGGGAAGAGCGTTCACCTCGTCGAAAAAAATGCTCCCGGCGCCCGCCAGTTCGAAAAGACCAAACCGCCCGTTCTCCGCCTTGCCGAAGAGAGAACGTTCGAGGGCGTCTGCCGCCAGTTGCGCACAGGGAACAACCAGGAAGACCTCGCGCTGACGGCGACTCGCCCGATGAATGGCCTGGGCCAGGGTACTTTTCCCCGTCCCTATCTCACCCTGGAGCAGTACCGGTGCGTTGCTCAGGGCGGCACGGCGGGCCACGGCCAGCACATGCACCATGGCAGGGCTCTTGCCTACCAGGCTTTCCAGCGTAGGGCCACTGCGGCCTAGTGCCTCCAGCCTCGCCTGCAGAAGCCTCGCCGTACGCTGCACCCTTTCAAGATCCGCCAGCAGCTCCAGCGCCGGGCTGAGTTCGCGGAAAAAGGCCACAGCGCCGACCATCGCCCCCGCCCGGTAAAGGGGAAAGGCATGGGCGACGATTTCCACCGGACCGCCGTAGACGCGGTATTTCTTGCCCAGCGTCGGTTCTCCCGAACGTAGAGTCTGAGCGAGGGCGGCGTCGGGGTTATCGCGGAAGATGTTTTCTCCCACCAACTGTCCCACTTCCCGGTAGCAGACCCGGGCATACGCCGGGTTGACGTAAACCACCCGGCCCTGGCGATCGGCAATGACGCAGGCGTCAGGCATGGCGTCAAGCACCGACCGCCCCAACTCGCCCAAATCCATCCCCAAGGCTGACATTTCCTCTGTTTTTCTTTCTTCCGCATCCGGCATCCGTGCCACCGTCCTGTCCCCCTACCCCTTAGACTTTTACCCAATCCTACCTTCGCCTCTACCCTTTCCTACCATCCTGCGGCTCTTCGTTTCACCAGGCGAAGGTATTTTAACTTGCGTAAAATATAACACTTTTTTAATCCACTTGCAAGCCATTTTCAATTCAAAAGTTACACAAAAGCCAAACAAGCTCTTAAGGTCCGCGCTCACCCGGACGGTACCTTGCGGTGTCGTCTTGACCGCACCGCCTAAGAACTGACGTCAGAGGCCTGCCTAAGCCTCCCTTTAGCTGGCTTTCTGTGCCTTCTGTAAGAGGCCCATGGCGAAGAGGCCGGCACCGATTGCCCCGGCGATCTGGGCATCGTACCTCGCCGGTAGCGACTTCAACCCGAGCTCCTTTTCGAGACGGCTTACTACGCCCACATTCTTCGAGATGCCGCCGGTAATGGCAAAGTCCTTTTCGATGCCGATGCGCTCCAGCAGCGTATAGACCCGGTGGGCCATCGCCGAACAATAGGCGGCAAGCACCTTATTCTTCGGCCAGCCCTTGCGTAAGAGCCCCACCGCCTCCGACTTGGCGAAGACCACACACGTACTGCTCACAGGATCGGGTTCCTCCTCGACGGTGAGCGAGAGCTCCCCGGCCTCGGTGATGGGCACAGCGAGCAGATCGCAGAAGACTTCCATGCCCCGCCCCGTACCCGCGGCGCACTTGTCGTTCATCAGGAAGGCCGTCACTTTACCCTTGTCGTCGCAATGGATGGCCTTGCAGTCCTGACCACCCATGTCTAGTACGGTTCGTACCGTAGGGCCGAAGAGGTAATTCGCGCCCCGCGCGTGGCACGCGATCTCCGTCACCGTCCTGTTGGCAAACGGGACGTTGACCCGGCCGTAGCCGGTACCAACCACGTACTGAATGTCGTTGAGCGTCAAACCCGTCCCCTCAAGTGCCCAATCCATCGCCTTGCGGGCGCTGTCCGGGCTGTCCGAGCCGGTGCGCATGTTGGAATAGGCGTAAAGCTCACCGTCGCAGATGATGGCCGCCTGGCTGGAGACCGAGCCCACGTCCACGCCAGCGGTGATGACCCTGGCGTTGCGCCAGTCAATGTCCGGGTTTTTCCAGTTGTATTCTGTCCAGCGCCAGTATTCTTGCGCCATGATCCAGTCCTCCTCCTAAGTTCCATTTTCTGGGGCTTAGGCCTGGGTTTTGCTTCTCAGCTCGCGCCGGCCACGGCGGCGCCGATGGCGCTGACGAACTCCGGGTCCGCCGGCACGTGAATGTCCACGCCGAGGTCGCACTTTAAGGAGGCAACAAAGCCGACGTTATAGCCCATGCCGCCGATCAGCACCACTTCCCGCTCGATGCCAACCCGCCGCACCATGGAGGAGATGCGGCTGGCAATGGCGTCGTGCACTGCCCGGGCAATGTCCGCCTTGGGGGTGCGGGCATGGACCAGGGAGACCACCTCGGATTCGGCAAAGACGGTACACTGGGCGTTCATGGGCACTTCCTTGGTGGATTCCAGGGAAATCTTGCTCATTTCTTCGACGCTGACTTCCAGGGCGCGCGCCATGGTCTCGACGAAGGTTCCCGCCCCGGCCGCGCATTTCTCGTTGACGGCGAAGTCGGCTACCTTGCCGCCGGTGTCGCACTTCACCACACGGCTCTCCTCGGCCCCCACGTCGATGACGGTGCGCGCCTGGGGAAAGAGGAAAACCCCGCCGCGCGCCGCGGCGCCGATCTCCGTGATCTTGTCGTTGGCAAAGTCCAGGACGTCCTTCCCTGCGCCGGTGGCCACCACTTTGGCCACGTCGGCCCGGCTGACGCCCGCCTGCCGCAGGGCCTCGTCATAAGCCTTGTTCGCTGCTTCCAACTGGTCGAAACCGGTCAGCGCTTTGCCTTTGCCCACAACCTGGCCGTCTTTGACAATCACGGCCTTGGTGGTCTTGGCGCCGATGTCGATACCTGCAGTAATCATACCCTCTCTCCCTCTTGTTGCAAAAATAGAAAACCGGCAGCCCGTGGTGGCTGCCGCCATGGGGACTTTGGGAAACATCAGGAGAACCGATCGATGATAAAACTGGTCGGCCCGCGCGGGGGATACCTGCTCCTTGCCCGGAACTACCCTTCGACAAGAGCTTCTTCCGAGGGGGAGATTTCTTCTTCCTTCCTCTTTCTCACGATGGTTCTCTTTTCCTCGGGGATAGGAGGGGGAACGGGTTCCCCAACAATCTTCTTAACCGCGGCAAAACGCGGGGGGCAGGCCTCGAGACAGGTGCCGCATTTTATGCATTTCTCCTGGTCAATCACGTGAATCTGATTCTTGGCGCTGATAATCGCCTCCGCGGGGCATCTCCTGGCGCAGGTCATACAGGCCTGGCACTTCTCGGGATCAATGTAGTACGAGGGCACCTCCCGCATCAACGCGTCTATCTCGTCTCTGGTGTAAAACTGGCCGTATTCTTCCGGGTTTGCCAGACGAACCGCCAGTTTTTCCTTTTTTGCCATCTTAATGTAAGGTATCAGCCTGGCAACTTCTTTAAGCCTGGAGTAAAGCTCCTCCTTGTCCAGACCTTCACCCTCGCCAAGAGGCCCTAGTTCCCTCACCTTCTTCACAAATTCGTTGGTCACTTCGGCCACAAAGGCACCGTCGCTGGACGACATAAACGCGATCCGGAGCCTTTCCGGACTCACTCCTATATGCTCCAGGAGCCTCTTGCAAAGCGACACCATGTTCAGCGCATGGTAATTCCCATGGGTGACGTACTTGCACTCATTTAAGAGGCAACCGCCCACAAACACCCCGTCCATCCCATTCAAGAAGGCCCGGAAGACGAATGCCGGGTCGACCCTGCCGGAACACATGACGCGAACAAGTCTCATCTCCGTGGTATATTGCAGTCTGGAAACTCCAGACATGTCAGCCGCCGCGTATGCTCACCACTGACACACAAAACCCAGTATTCTAGGCTTGAATCTAAATGCTGAACCCATTCCCTTTCACCCCTTTTCCTGGTGGTCCCGGCTGATATACTTCCGCCTACCTCCCTCCGGCTGCAG
>JACIYD010000019.1 GCA_014360105.1 Clostridia bacterium | reverse complement strand
CCGGTTCATCTCCCGCCCGACGTAGCCCCGTATATTCTCACGACCGCATGTGCCTCCGCGGCCACTTCCTCCCGCAGGCTCTCCGGGGCAAGCACCTCCGCGTGGCTGCCGTACCCCATCACCCACCGCCTGACCTCCGCCAGGCCGCCGGTCTTAAAGCGCAGGATCAAACCGCCGTCGGGCAACTCTTCCACCGTCTGGGTGGCGTGCCAGCGGCGCTCGCGGATGTAGCGCGCCTGGTAGGCGTCAAAGCGGATGACTACCTCCACGGGCTCCTCCCCGCGCTCCACCTGAAAGGCCTGCGCCATCCAGCGCTCCACGGAAAAGTTCGGGTCACGCGTGAACTTCTCCGGCAGTATCTCCCACCAGCCCACCCGGCCGGCATGGAAGGTGCGCACGGCTTGCCGCAGGTGATCGAACGCGATCAGGTACCAGTCGCCCCGGAGGTTATACAGATGGTACGGCTCGACCACTCGCGTCTGCTGCACGTCGCGGCTGGCGGTATAGTACTCCAAGCGCACACGCCGTCGCTCCCGGATGGCGCGGTCGAGATCTAGGAGCAACTCCTCCCTGACGGCGACAACGGGCGAGGTGGCGAAGGTGTAGCAAGACCTCAGCTCCTCCAGGGAAACGGTCACTTTGTCCTTCAGTCCGGCGGTGATCTTGGCCACCGCCGCGCGCAGCGGGGCTTCGAACGCCGTGCCCAGGTAGCGGCGCGCCACTTCCACGCTCAGGAAGAAGGCCAGAAGCTCTCCCTCGGTCATCAGCACCGAGGGCAGCACCCAGGTGGGATCGGTGTAGTACCACCCGCCGCGCCGCCGGTCGTACGCCAGGGGCGCGCGCAGCCGGTCCAGGAGGAACTGCCGGTCCTGGTAGACGGTGCGCTCGCTCACCTCCAGTTGCCGCGCCAGGCGGCGGGCGTTGGGATACCCGCCGGCGCGAATCTGGCGGTCGATTTCGAGGATGCGCTCTAGCTGCTGCCGCCCGGACATTACTCTCCCCCATTGCCCAAACCGTCTTCAACCAGGGAGTTCAATGCCATCTTGGTGCACCAGAGGTGGACACCCCACCTTGCTCGAGAATGAAGCAACAATGTGGCTCGAAAAACAAGGGCAGGATCTCGCCGAGGCACAGCAATTACCCGGTCTAATTACTCCTTGGCCCGCACATGACCGCCGGAGGTCGGATGTGGCTGCATGGGCCGCCAGCAAAGATGCACCCAGCCCGAGTTTAATCTACTTCACTGCAACTAGCGTTCAGTTTAATTGCCGGTTATTCGGTTTTTTCTGTTAAGAGGAATAGGAATAAGTGCCTCCGGGGAAGCGGGGAATTCTCCGCTACAAGTCAAATGCAGTGTTTCTTCATCGCCAAAGTCAGATACTCTGGGGCGGACGCAGGTAGATGACACCCGGCAATTCCTTAAAGTGTTGGTCACTGGTAACGACATTGCAATTGTGGAGTTGAGCCGTGGCATAAATTGCGGCATCGGCCAACGGCAAATTAAAGGCCAGGCTCAGATCGGCGGCGAGAAGTCCGACCCGGGTATCAAACGGGACGATGAGCGTCTTTTGCATCGGGCCGACCGCCATCAAGGCGTCGGGCTCGCCCCTTTCCCGCTTAACCTTCTTATATACTTCGTAGATTACCAGCGCCGGCGTAACTACGGCCTCCAGATCAATAAGGTATTTTGCATATTCTTCCGCCAGTGGTCCATCGGCATAGAATTCCAACCACCCGCAGGAATCGACCACAATCAAATTCTGTCTTCCTCCTCGCGCCAGCCACTGAGATCCATGCCCCGCAAGAAACCACGCATCTCTTCTAATGAGGGTTGGGGAACGAGATTGAGAACATTACCTTTAAGGAACACGCTTAGTTTCTGTCCCTTGCGAATGCCCAGGCGCTCGCGGATTTCCTTAGGGATTACCACCTGGTACTTTTTTGACACCGTGACTTCCATCCCGGCCACCCTTTCGGCTATCGATAAGCCCATCGTATTACAGCTCCCGCACCTACGTCAAGTCCCATACCCCCTAAATTTCCTCCAAGACCTTCCTCTGCAATTCCGGAAGGCTATATCCCTTGTATCTTCCCCAAAAATTTCCCCTGCCCGAAGACCGTGCCTTTGCCCAGATGAATCAGCTCCCCCAGGCGCAAGAGGGGAACGAACTCCCCGATCGGCCCCCGGTAGACGGCTTCCCCGACGAAGCCTTCCGCGGGGATCCTCTTTTTCTGACGGGAGGAGTAGCGCTCCCAGCAGTGCCAGTGCGTCCGGTCCTCGACGAGCGAGACTGCTTCTGCCCGGCGGATGATGGCGGGGAAGTCCGCCTTGTAGGCGAACCCGTGGTAGAAATAACAGAGGGAAGAAACGCGGCGGAGCAGGTTGCGCACGAGGGTGTGAAACTCCGGGCTCCGGGTAGACTGGCCCTCGTAGGTAATGCGCGTGGGGGTAACAAAGGTGATTCTCAAACCAGAGGCGTCAGCGGCACCGGCCTCTTCGGCCGCGCGTGCCCAGACGGCTTCCGCCGTCACCGCAAGTTCTGCCGGGCGCACCACCCGGTCGGCCCCATGGTAGATCACCGCCCTCTCGCCGGTGAGGGGGTTGACGGCGGCGATCTCGTCCAGGGCAAAGGGGCGCCTTCCCCGCCCGATGCCAAGGCGGGCGAATTCGTCGAGGGTCACGACAAAATAAGGCAACAACTTCGCCGCCACACCAATGAGCACGAGCCTAAAAGTCAGCGCCTCACCCGGAGCATATACTTGCTTTTCCTCAAGGGGCGGCTCCAGCAAGAAAGGCCGCGGAATACTCTCGTATTTATGTAGGGCCGCCGCACCGGCAGGTGGCTCGCTCTCAAAGACGAGGGCATAGGGGCAGTTCCGCTTCGCGGGGCAGGACTTGCACTCCTGCCGTCCCATGCTGCAAACAAGCCGGCGGAAGGTTCCGGCAAAACCGCCCCGGAAGGTGGCCCCCTTGTAGGCCGGTAGAACCAGACCGTGCGGGCCGGCCACCAGCCGAATGTTATAGTAAGTAAGCGTGAAGCCCTTTGGGCAAGGAATATTAGTAAACATGGGTGAATTTTCGCGCGTCTCAAAACGATTTTATTCGACCCCGGAAGGCCGTCCAATCACTTCGCCAGAAACCAGGCTTTTTCCTGCCATCCGGTTCCCATATCCGAGCAGGAGGGGGCCACCCCCGTGGGGACCTTTCAACGGGCCAAGTATGCTATCCAGGTTAACGCCCCTGCGGGGCGCACGCATGCGGCCGGGCGCATCTCACGCCCGGCCGCCATTTCCCTGGAAGACTTTTACGGCGCCGTTTTATCCGGACTTCATCCGGACGCCCAGCCGTTGGGGTAGCGCAGAAGCCGCCCCTCCCAGGTGCGCAGGGTTACCTCCCGCTCGTCATAGTCAAGCAGGTAGTCGGGCAGCAACGGTATTTTGCCGAAACCTTTGGGAGCGTTAATGATGTACGTAGGGATCGCGAGGCCTGAGGTGAAGCCGCGCAGCGCTTCCATGATGGCCAGCCCATCCTCGATCCTGGTGACGAAGTGGCCCGTGCCGGTCACCTGCTTGGCGTGGAAGAGGTAGTAAGGCCGCACGCGGATCTTCAGCAGTTCCTGGTTGAGCTTCTTCATCACGTGGGGGTGATCGTTCACGCCTTTGAGCAGCACCGCCTGGTTGCCCAGGACCACGCCGGCGGCGGCGAGACGGTCGCAGGCCTCCTTGGCCGCCGGGGTAACCTCTTTCGGGTGGTTAAACTGGGTGTTCAAATAAAGGGGCGGATGCTTGGCCAGCACCGCGCACAGCTCCGGGGTAACGCGCTGCGGCAGGGTGACCGGCACCCGCGTGCCGAGGCGCTTGATCTCTACATGGGGAATGGCGTCCAGTTCGCTCAAGAGCCAGTCGAGCTGGCGATCGCTCAAGAGCAGCGCGTCCCCGCCGGTGAGCAGCACATCGCGGATTTCCTCATTGGCCCGGATGTAGGCCAGAGCCTGGACCAGGTCGGAGCGGCACCGGTTGTGATCGATCTCGCCGATATTGCGCCGGCGCTGGCAGTGGCGGCAATACATGGCGCAGCGGTTGGTAACGTTAATGATAAGCCGGTCCGGATAGCGGCGGGTAACGCCCGGGGCCGGCGAAGTCCATTCCTCGGCCATGGGATCGTCCTCGCCGCCGCCGCAGAGTTCCTCCGGGCTGGGCACCGCCTGGCGGCGAACGGGGCAGGCAGGGTCGCCCGGCGTGATTAGGCTGGCGTAATAGGGCGAGATGGCCCAGCGAAAGCGCCGCCCCACCATTTTGATCCCTTCTGCCTCTGCCTCGCCAAGGGGAAGGATGGCCCGCAGGGTTTCGACGTTGGTGATGCGGTGGCGCAGGTGCCAGTGCCAGTCTGCCCAATCCTCTTCTGTACCGCCCAGGGCGCTAAGTATACGCCGCTTATTCTCGGCGATCTCTTCCTGGTAGGTAAAGCCGGTGGGTATATGGGGCACGGCCGCCAGGTAATCGGCGATGCGCTCCTTCAGTTCCGCGGCGCGACGCAAGGCAGCCTCGCGCTTGCCGTCCGCACCAGCGGCCCGGCCTTCGCCTGCCCGGCGGACAAGTTCTACCTGATTCGACATTTTCCTCTCTAACCCCCCTTGGGCTTGCTATCACCACCATTTTATAGGACGGGCCTAAGTTGGCGGCGGTTCCCCAAAAAGATGTCCGCTTTTGTCGGACATCTTTCAAATTTCGCCTGGCTTATTATACCACAACTTCTTTAGCCTGTATAGAGTGTTTCTTGTCTAGATATCCCATGGACCAAGATTACCTTCGGGGCAACAACGCACGCCCACACCCGGCCCAGCCCCCCGAAAATGCAATCCTACCCTCCCCACACCTGCTCCGCTTCCACACCGCTTATATTAGTACAAAAGAATAACCTTAACACTAGAGATGGGACTAAAACACCTCTTGCCGGCAAATGGTCTGGTGGCGCTGCGGGCCCACGGCCACCAGGAAGACGGGCACCCCCGCCAGTTCTTCCAGGCGGGCGAGGTAGCGCCGCGCGGCCGCGGGTAAGGCGTTAAGGCTCCTCGCCTCCTGGATGCCCGTCTGCCAGCCCTCCAGTTCCTCGTAAACCGGCTCGCAGGCGCGCAAGCTGGCAAGGTCGGTGGGGAACTCCTCCAATAATTGGCCACGGCAGCGGTAGGCTACGGCGATCTTCACCCGCGGCAGGGCATCGAGCACGTCGAGCTTGGTAATGGCAAGGCCATCCAGGGCGTTAACGCGCACCGCGTGGCGCAGGGCCACCGCGTCGAGCCAGCCGCAACGCCGCGGCCGGCCCGTGGTTGTGCCCCATTCCCGGCCGCGCTCGCGCAACAGGTCCCCCTCTTCCCCGGCGATCTCCGTGGGGAAAGGCCCCTCCCCTACCCGCGTGCAGTAGGCTTTGACCACGCCGAGCACGCGGTCGATGCGCGTCGGGCCCACGCCGCTACCGAGGCAGGCTCCCGCGGCCACCGGATGGGAAGAGGTCACGTAGGGATAAGTACCGTGATCGAGGTCGAGGAGCGTGCCTTGGGCGCCCTCGAAAAGCACGCGTGCCCCTTGATCCAGAGCGCGGTTAATGAGCAGGGAGGTATCGGCGACGAAAGGTTCGAGTTTGGCGCCCAGGGCGAGGTACTCTTCCGCCAGGGCGGCGGCGTCCAGGGTTTCCTTGCCCGCGGCGGCCAAAATCTCGTTGGCCAGGGCCACGTTGAGGGAAAGCGCGCGGCGGAAGCCCTCGGCGTCGTAAAGGTCGGCCACCCGCAGGCCCCGTCGGCCCACCTTGTCGAGGTAGGCCGGGCCGATACCCCGGCCGGTGGTGCCGAGGCGGCCGTGACCGCGCCTTTCCTCTTCCAAAAGGTCGAGCAAGCGGTGGTAGCGCAGTACCAGGTGCGCCCCCTTGCTCAGGCGCAGGCCCGCCGTGTCCACTACCCGGCGGGCCAGCTCTTCCAGTTCCCGCACCAGTTGCTCGGGGTCGACCACCACGCCGTTGCCGATGACGCAGGTCTTGCCGGGGTAAAGGATGCCGGAGGGAATGAGGTGCAGTTTAAACTCGCGCCCGTCCACCACTACCGTGTGCCCGGCGTTACTGCCCCCCTGATAGCGCACCACCATATCGGCCTTTTCCGCCAGGTAGTCGGTGATCTTGCCCTTGCCTTCGTCGCCCCACTGGGCACCGATGATTACTACTGCAGCCATGCCGGAACCCTCGTTTCTTCTACCCCCATCTTGCTCAAAACGCCCCGCGCGGCCAGCACGCCGCTGGCCGAGGCCTGCGCCAGCCCCCGGGTGATGCCCGCGCCGTCGCCCGCGGCAAAGAGGTTCTCCACCCCGGTTTCCAGGGAGGGCTTGAGCTCAAGCCGCGAGGAATAGAACTTTACCTCCACGCCGTAGAGCAGCGTATGCCGCGAGGCCACGCCCGGGGCCACCTTATCCAGCGCCTGCAGCATCTCGAGCAGCGAGGTAAGGTGCCGGTAGGGGAAGACCAGGGAGAGATCCCCCGGCGTCGCATCCCGCAGGGTGGGTACCACCAGCCCCTTCTCCAGCCGGTCCCAGGTGGAGCGCCGGCCGGCCATCAGGTCTCCCAGACGCTGTACCAGCACCCCTCCTCCCAGCAGGTTGGCCAGACTGGCCACGTACTTGCCGTAGGCGATCGGGTCGCGGAACGGCTCGGTGAAATTCTTGCTCACCAGCAGGGCAAAGTTGGTATTGGGGGTCTTCTTGTCCGCGTAGGAGTGGCCGTTGACGGTGACCAGGCCGTTGTTATTCTCCTTGACCACTTCGCCGTACGGGTTCATACAAAAAGTGCGCACTTTATCGTCGAAGGTCTTGGAATAGAAGACAAACTTTGCCTCGTAGACCACCCGGGTGAGGTGCTCGGTGACTGTGGCCGGTACCTCCACGCGCACGCCGACGTCCACCGGGTTGACTACCATGGCCAGACCAAGACGCGCCGCTTCGGCCGCGAGCCACGACGACCCTTCCCGGCCCGGAGCGACGATTACCCAGGGCGCCAGCAGCTCTTCGCCGCCGGCGGTAACCACGCCCTGCACCTTGCCGCCCGTGGCGAGAACCGCCGCGGCCGGCGTATCAGTGCGGATCTCGATCCCGTGTTGCAGGAGAACCTCCTGCATCCGCTGCAGTACCTGGCGCGTGCGGCCCGTGCCCAGGTGGCGGATGGGCGCCGGGATCAATTTCAGGTCGGCGGCGATGGCGCGGCGCCGGATCTCTTCCAATTCCGCCTGCTGCCTCAGGCCGTAGACCTCTTCCGGCGCGCCGAAGTGTAGGTAGACCTTGTCCACGTAATCGATGAGCCCCTGGAGGACCTGCGGCTCGACGAACTCGTGGAGCATGCCCCCGACCTCGGGCGAGAGGGTGAGCTTGCCGTCACTAAAAGCCCCTGCCCCACCCCAGCCGTGTAAAGTGGAACAGGGGGTACACCGCTGGCAGGCCACGTCGTATTCCTTGGAAGGACAGAGGCGCCGTGGCAGGTCATGCCCCTTTTCCAACAACAGGATCCGCAACGGCCGGCCCGCCCGGAGGAGCTCCAGGGCGGCAAAGATCCCCGCCGGACCGCTGCCGACGATGATCACATCATAATACTGGGCCAAAGTCGTTTCTCCTCTTCCCTCCGGGCGGGTGCCCCAGCAAGGATAGGCCCCCTGGGGCGGGCACGCCGCCTGCCCGGGGGCAGCTACAGTTTAGCAAACGCGCCCGCCCCTGTCAAGGAAAGGGCGGCGCCAACGAGGGAGCCAAAACCGGGCAGAGACAAAAAGGGTGGGTGGTCGGACGGGGAAGGGGCTCTCCCGCTTGGCCAGGCTAGCGGTCGAAGTAAATGTTCTTGCCGGTAGCGCTCAAGGGGATGCCGAGGAGCACGTCCGCCTCCACCAGGCCGAGGCGCCGGGCCGCCACCCCGGCGCGGTACATAATGCGGTTGTCCACGTTGAGCAGGCCGGCCGTCTTCACTGCCGAACCGAGGGCGATGCCCAGGTCGACCAGCCGCCAAGCGCAAAACCCACCGCGAAACTCCGGCCCCTCCCGCGGGGCCAGTTCTGCGCAGCGCTCGCGCCCGCAGGCGCCGCAGTCGAGCCCCGCCGGTGCCGCATCCTTCAGCCCCACCAAGAGAACGGCGCTCGAGCGGGCGACGCCCGCGGCGTCCCGGTCGAAGTTCGGCTTGCCCGTTTCCTGCCCGTAGGCTTGCATCGCCGCCGCCAGCCGGGTCAGCTCCTCGCCCGTTACCAGGTGCAGCACGAGATAGTCCTTACCCGCCGCCTTGGGGGCGGTGCGCGCCGCCAGCGCCATCAGGCCGGCCGCGCTCTTCAGCGCTTCTTCCAGGTTCATGGCCACCAGATCTCCTCCGCAGTACCGTTTTCCGAGGTCTAGGCCTGGGTTTGCTCCTGCGACGGCAGGCTCGCGGGGCCTGCTACGCCGCGCCGCGCACGCCGAAGGCCTGCGCAATCTGCCGCCAGAATCCCTCCGGCGGGAAGCCCAGGCGCCAGACCGCCACGCCCCGCAGGCCGTATTTCCTGGCCACGGCTGCCTTGCGGCCCAGGCTGTCCAGGTTTTCGTACCAGACCTCGTGCGCCCCTCCTGCCGCGTCCCAGTAGCGGAAGTGGGGCACGGCGGCCGTCTCGTGCCAGGCCGGGGTAAGGCCCAGGCTCTGCGCCAGGGCAAGGGCCGCTTCGGGTGTGAGCGCCTTGGCCCGGCCCCAGGGTGGCCAATCGTAGCCGTAGCTGCCCAGGCCGAGGAGCAGCTTTTCCGGCGGGATCTGCGACGCGGCAAAGCGCGTCACCCGCTCTACCCAGTCCAGGGCCGCCACCGGCCCCGGCGCGCCGCCCGGGTGGTGCTGGTCGTAGGCCATAATCACGACCCGGTCGGCGAGCGCACCCAGGGCGGCGTAGTCGTAGCCTTTTTGCCAGGCGACATCCTCGCTCTCCTTTGCCGGCAAGGAGAGGCTCAAGGTCTTGCCCATGGGCCGCACCGCCGCGGCCAGATCCTTCACCAGCGCGACATACCCGGCGCGGGCGGCGGGCGGCACGCCTTCCAGATCGAGGTTGACGCCGTGGTAGCCTTCGCTGCGCAAAAGATCCACCGTCTGCCGCACGAAGGTGCGTCGCGCCTCGGCATCGCCGAGCAGCGCCGCCAGCGCTTGCGGGTCGTTTTGAAAGATAAGGACGCTTGCCGGCAGGCCCTGCGAGTGGGCCGTTTGCCTGGCTTCCGGGTAGGGGCTGGTTTCTGCCAGGTTGCCCCGGGCATCTACGCTGTAGGAGTAAATGACGACGTGGCTGAGGTGGGACGCGGCCGCTTCCAGGTCCTCCTGCGCGCCGCGCCCGTAGTAATACGCCCAGACCTCACCGGCGGAAGGAACCAAGCCGCCGCTTGCAATATGTACCTCCCTGGTCGCCCCGTCCCACTGTACCGCCGCACCCAAACCCTCGGCAAAGAAGCGCACCGGCACGAGCAAGCGCCCGCCCTGGATGAAAGGGGGCACGTCCAGGCGGTAACGCACGCCGTCCCGCCAGGCCGCGGTGGCGCCCACCCAGGCGCGTACCTCCCGCCCCTCGCGCCGCAGCGTTACCTGGCGGCTCCTGCTTTCCCACTCAACCTGGGCGCCCAGCGCCTCCGCCACCGCCCGTACCGGCACCACCACGCGGCCGTTGACCAGGCGCGGGGCGACTCCGGGCGAGAGCGGCCGCCCGTCCACCTTTAGCCGTACCGGCGGCGCCGCGACGGCGGGCGGCGCCATTACGCCGAGAAAAAAGAAGAGGCAGATGAGGCCGACAAGAGCTCTTCCCCGTTGTTTCCCCAAAATCTTGCCCTCCCAGGACGAATTGCTTGTAACCAAGCTATACTTCGTCCCGGACAGGCCCAATCCTTCCCTTTTTCCGTGGTAATCCCTGGCAGGACTAGAGTTCCTCGTCCCGCGCCAGATCGACGAACTTGGTATATTCTGGCAAGAAAGCCAGTTCCACCGTTCCCACCGGGCCGTTGCGGTGCTTGGCCACGATCACCTCGGCAATGCCGCGGCGGTCGGTGTCGGGGTCGTAGTATTCCGGGCGGAAAAGAAAGAGGACGACGTCGGCATCTGCCTCGATGGCGCCGCTTTCCAGGAGGTCGGCCATAATGGGGCGCTTATCCTGGCGTTGCTCCACGCCGCGGTTGAGCTGCGAGAGGACCAATACCGGCACGTTCAATTCCCGGGCAAGACTCTTGAGGCTGCGCGAAATCTGGGCGATTTCTTGCTGCCGGTTATCGAAGCGGCCGTGCCCCCGCATCAGTTGCAGGTAGTCTACCACCACCAGGCCGAGGCCGCGCTCCGCCTGCAGGCGGCGCGCCTTGGCCCGCACCTCCAGCACCGTCGGTGCCGGCGTATCGTCAATGTAGATGGGTGCTTCGGCCAGGGCACCCAGTACCGCGGTGAGACGGGCCCAGTCTTCCTCGCTTAAATAACCGGTACGCAGGCGGTGCTGCTCCACCATGGCCGCACCGGCAAGGAGCCTTTCCGCCACCTGCGCCTTGGACATTTCCAGGCTGAAAAGCGCCACCGGCAGGTGATAATTTAGCGCTACCGCCTGAGCAATGTTGAGACAGAAGGAACTTTTGCCCATGCCGGGCCGGGCGGCACAGATGATGAGGTCGCTCGGCTGCAGGCCGGCCAAGAGCTTGTCCAGATCTCTAAAAGTAGGAAGGCCGGTAACCTCCCCCCTGTTCTGACTGAGCTTCTCCAGCCGTTCCAGCGTGGCGGCCAGCAATTCCCGCACGCTGGTCAGCCCCTCCCGCACTTCCCGCTGTCCCAGGCTAAAGACCAGGCGTTCGGCGTCGTCCAGCAGCTCCTGCACGTCCTGCCCGTCCTCGTAGCAGCGCTGAATGATCTGCTGGCCGGCCTGAATGAGCCCGCGGAGCAGAGCCTTTTCTCGCACGATGCGTGCATAGTGCCCCACGTGGCTCGTGGAGGGCACGCTCTCTCCCAGCGAGGCCACGTAGGTCATGCCGCCCACTTTCTCCAGCAGGCCCAGGCGCCGCAGCTCGTCCACCACGGTTACCAGGTCAACCGCCTGGCCCCGGTCGCTCATGCTCACCATCACCTGGAAGAGTGCCCGGTGCGCCTCGTGGTAAAAATCATCGGGACGCAAGGCCTCCAGGGCGACGTAAATCGCCTCCCGTTCCAGGAGCATGGCGCCGAGCACCGCCTGTTCTGCCTCAAGGCTGTGGGGCAAGGGCCGGTTCAGCTCGGTCAAGGCGCCTCACTCCCCCTGGGGAGCGAAGACGTAGGGAATGGCCTCTTCCAGCGTGGCTACGGGGACGACCTGCATACCGCCCAGTTGCTGCGGAATGTCGGCCTGATTCTCCTGCGGCACCAAGACGAGGCGCATGCCTGCCTGCTTGGCACCGTAAATCTTCTCCGCCAGCCCGCCGACGGGTTTGATCTTTCCCTGAATGGAAATCTCACCAGTGATGGCCACGTCCTGGTAAACGGGCCGGTTCTCGATGGCGCTTAAGAGCGCCAGGCAAATGGCGGCGCCGGCAGACGGCCCGTCGATGTTGCCGCCGCCCACCACGTTAATGTGCACGTCGTAATTGGCCAGGTCTTCACCGCAGAGCCGGCGGATGACGGCGGCGGCGTTGAAGACGGAATCCTTGGCCATGCTGCCCGCGGTCTCGTTGAAACGGATCTGGCCGTGCCCCGGCTCACGCGCCGGAAAGGCCACCGCTTCGATTTCCAGCACACAGCCGACAAAAGAGAGCACGCCCAGCCCGAACACCCGGCCGACCTCCGTGCTCCGGCTGGCGCGGCAGGTGATGCAGGGCACCAGGCGCGCGTGCTGGATGATCTCGTAGACGTCCTCTGCCCGGATGGTCGGCCGCCGCCCGTTTCCCCGCGCGTAGAGGGCGAGGCCGTAAGCGTCGGCGAGAATACCGATGGCCTTGCGCGCCTCGATGGTGTATTCACTGATGATCTCCGGTACCTCGGAGGCCAGCCTCACGCCGAGGCGGCGCGCCGCCTGAGCCACGATGGCCTGAATGTCCTGC
>JACIYD010000189.1 GCA_014360105.1 Clostridia bacterium | reverse complement strand
GCCCTGTGGAGGTCACGCGGAACCCGTTCGGGGTGGACGGCTGAAATGGAATAAATACTGCTTTTTGGTAGCATATTAAGGTTGGGGTGGAAGTCCCCTACCAAGCGTCACGCCAGAGGAGGTTTAAGGTAAGGGATGTATGTGAGCGGTTACCTTCCACAAGCCGGCATGGCCATGGCCCAGGCTGCGCCGATGGGCACCTCGGCGGCTAACCCTGGTTTCACCTGGACGGCGCAGCCGGTGGGCTTTGGTTCGTGGGCGGCGCCGGGAATGTATTCGGCTATGGGATACATGCTACCCATGAGCAGCATTTGGGGAGCGCCGGGCTTCACCACGGGAGCTTTCGGCTTGCCCATGGGGCAGGCCATCAGCTACGGCTTTGTTCCGGCCGCGGGTACAGGAATGGCGGCTCCGGCCTTCGGTGCGCCCTATCACCTGCTTCAGACCGGAGCCGGCCTGGTACAACCGCGGGTGGAGCTGGCCGAGACCAACAGCGACATTGTCGTGACTGCCGAACTACCGAACATCAACCCCAACGATCTTCACCTTACCGTCACCGATGATTCCTTGAGCATTTCCTGCACCGCCTTTGCCGGCGGCGTGGCTAGCAGCGTGCACCGCACCATCGCCCTGCCCACGGCGGTGAGGGCCGAACAGGTGACGGCCAATTACAGCAATGGGATCCTCGAATGCCGCCTGCCAAAGTCCGACCTGATGACGAGAAGGCGCATTAGGGTAAATCCCATTGGTTAAAGGAAAGGGGCGGGGCGGTGGCGATAGCCGCCCCGCCTGCTGCGTTGAAACTGCGGAGGTGGTTAGATTGCACCACATTCAGGTTGCCTGGCCTTACTTTTCTTCGGCCGTCCAGCCTTTGGTTCCCACGGGGAACCCGGCGGCGCCCAGTCTGACGCCACGACTGGATCTGCTTGAGTCGGCGCGCGAGGTGGTATGCATCTTCGAAATCCCGGGCGCCAAGCCGGAGGAGATCAATGTTGAAGTGGTTGATCAGCAGTTGGCCGTAAGCGGGGTGACCTCCGCGGGACTGCCGGAGGGAGAACGCGACCTGGCCTATCGCTACCGCGAAAGAGTTGAAGGACGCTTTCACCGGCTTATCCCCTTGCCGGCTAGGGTAGACACCACCATGGCCATGGCTAACTACAAGGAAGGTCTGCTTACCGTACGTCTTCCTAAGGCAGAACCTACGGCGCAGGCACCAAGACGAATTACCGTCAGCAAGCTCGACTAAACGGCGGCTAAGGCATGCCGCTCGTTCCTTCTTCCTGGTCCAAGAGGAGTAAATTGCGGCCGTGAGTCGGTTGCACGCAGGGGCCGGCAGGGTAGGCGGAACCTTCCGTCAGGAGACGGTACTTATGGCCGAGATTAGGGTAAGTAATGATTAAGCCGGGCCGAAGCCATCGTCGTAACACCTTCTTTTTCCCCCTTCATATGACCTTTACCCAACGCTGGCCGGTCATAGTTACGTGGAGACGGGGTGTGCCTTCGGGCGTGGTACCCAGGCGGCTTACCGTACCGCTGAAAACGAAGGTATCAAGGCAGGGTACGCTTTCTACCACACCTCCTACCGCTTCGAAGGAAACCGGACCACGCTGCTCATCCAGCAATTCGGCCGGATCAAAGGGTTTATTGAGTTTGAGATCGTCCTCATAGGCCTCGTAGAGGGACCACATGAGGTCCTCGAGTTCCTCTTCGGCGTAGGCCACCGCCAGGCCGATCTCCTCGCGCGCCTCCCGACGGGAGATCATGTGATTGTGCGCGTACAGTTTGGCGGTAAGGTTGGTGACGATGCTCTCGATGCGTGCTTCTTCCTCCGCCGCGAGGTGCAGACGCAAAAGCTTCTTCGCCAGGGAGCGGATCAGGGCGTAGTTGCGGTGCACGTTGCCCAGGGCCAGAGGGTGCACCTTCTCCGAGAGGAAACGGAAAACCTGGGCCAGTTGCTCCTCACTACGCACTCCGGCCATTTCCTGCGCCAGGGCGATATAAGAAGAGACGTCCTCTACGCTTACGGGGATGCGGGCCGCGGGGTTGGCCGGGTCCTGGGGATTGAAAGCATTGGCCACGCTTGGGTCGATGGGGCCGAGCTCGCCCATCTTGCCCATGATTATTTCATTGGCCCCAAGGCAAATGAGGGTACCGGCGCTATAAGCGCGAAAGGGGACGAGCACGCCGATCGAGGTGGCATATTCCCGCAAGAGGTTGATAAGGCGCCAGGGAGTAAGCACGTCGCCGCCGCGCGTGTAGAGGAAGATGTCGAGGCGGTCCTGCCGGCCAAGAGCTTCAAGGTGGCGATAAAAGACGCGGAGCACGTCCGGCGCCACCCTGGTGCTGATATTCTCGCGGTCGCCGGTGAAATAGGCGATTACCCGGGAGCCCCGCTTCTCTTCGATGGCGCGGATCAGTTCGGTCCTCTTGGCGCGCAATGGGGCGTTTCCTCCTTTCGCTCCTAGCATTCCCTGAAGGGAAGAGATTATTGCGGGGAAATGGTAAGACGAGAGGCGGCACGCCTTGGCAGGGCCAACAGCCGATCAGAGCAGAGGGAAGCGGCCCGGCAAGAGCAGAGTCCCTATCCGTATAAGGATAGGGACTCTGCTTCAGGAACCAGGTTTGTGAGGGCCCATGTCGGGCATGGCCCCAGTTTTTTCTACTCGTCACCCAGGAGTAGCAGGATGAGGATCAGGAAGACAATGAACGCCCTCCTGTCGGCGAAGAAACCGCCCGCCATTAGCGAACCCCCTTTCATGCTGGCATGGCTTTCCTGGAATAATTTATGTCCCGGCGATGGTGGAGGTTACTGGCGGACGCGCGCGCCGGGGCGTAGCGCTCTGGTCGCCGGTCGGGAGTGGTGCTATAATGATTTCCAGGAGGGGGAAGACCGGTGGATCATTGGGAGCAAGCGATCGCGCTTCACGGACATGCTTGTTGTCTTTTGGCTGTGGGCTATCGGGCGGCGGAGGTAGCGCTCGGTGAGTTTGCCCAAATGGGGATAGCGACAGATGATCTGGCCGCAATCGTGGAAAACCGGACCTGCGCGGTAGACGCGATCCAGGCGGTTTGTCGGACCACGCTGGGCAACGGTCGGCTCCGGGTGCGGGACAGCGGCAAGTACGTCTTTACCATTGGGAACCCGAAAAGCGGCAAAGGCGTGCGTGTCGCCCTAAAGGCCGGCATTCTTTCGCGTCCCGGTCCCGAATTTACCGCGCTGATGGAAAGGGTGGCCAACCAGGAGGCTGACGCAGAAGAGCGGGCCCGGTTCTACGCCTGGCAAGAGCCCCTCATGCGTTTTCTGCTGGAAGCCGGCGCGGAGGAGATTTTCGAGGTGGCGCCGGTGGATTTCTCGTTTTCCCGCGAGCGCCTCGGCCTGGTGACGGCGGTCTGTGACCGCTGCGGGGAAGAAGTGGCAACGGTCTACATCCGGCAGCTTGCCGGAGGCGAGATGCTCTGCCCGGCCTGCGCGCAAGCGTCCACGAACGATTAGTGCTGCTGCCTGCGCCCGCACCAACACTCTAAAGCCAGACGTCCAACATCATACCCAAGAAGAGCAGGGCCAGGTGGGGACTGGAAAACTTGAAGAGTCGCCACGCGGCTTCGCGGGTGGGACGGAAATAGGCGCAGGCGGCCAATGCCAGCGCCACCAGGCCGGTGACCATAGCCGTAACCAGGTACACCGCGCCCCAGTTTCCTGCAAAATAGATCAGGATCGAAAAGACCACCAGGAGAATCACCGTGCCCAGGAGGCAGCGCACCGTCTTCTCGGTATTGTAAACAACGGGCAACATCGGCACGCCGACCCGGGCATAGTCTTCGCGGTAGAAGAGGGCCAGGCTCCAAATATGGTTGGGGATCCAGACCACCACCAGGGCGGCTGCAAGGAGGGGCAAGAGCTCAATCCGGCCGGTAACGGCGGTCCACCCGAAAAGAGTGGGCAGCCCGCCGGCCAGACCGCCGAGAATAATGTTCCAGACGCTGCGGCGCTTGAGCCACAGACTATAGATGCCGACGTAGCCCAGCATGCCGCCCCCAAGACAGGCGAGCGCCACCGAGTTTAGG
>JACIYD010000188.1 GCA_014360105.1 Clostridia bacterium | reverse complement strand
GTAGAGCAACGGACTTTTAATCCGTGGGTCGGAGGTTCGAATCCTCCATGGCTCACCAGCTTTGAAAACCAACGGTTTCACGGACTAGCCCCCTCGAAAAGAACTGTTACGGCCAAGGAGGGGGCTATTTTCTTGAGCAGGATTTTGCCTGCACGCCAGAGAAACTCCACGAAACAGAGATCAAGTGCCTCCTTGGAGGTGAAAGCGGTGGCCGGAAGAAGGAGCAGCCTCTCCCAAACGCGAAGACTCCTCTACGGCTTGGCTAGGCTTCTCGGCGATATCTCCGCCGCCAGCAAGGGTCCGGAAGCTATGGCGAAGCGGATGGCAAGAAGGGCCGCAGGCAAGGCCGTGGGCAGGGTGTTGGGGAAACTGTTCAAGTAACAGGCGGGGCGGCGCTGCCATTCGCGGATTTCTAGGAAAAGGAACCAACAGAAAGGAGCAGAGCCGGTTGGCGGTACCAAAGGACGGCAGGCAACCAAGCCAACCCGGAAGGCAGGACGTTGTACCGTACGGTCCGGGCACGGGGCTCCCGGCGGGAAACGCCGGCGGCGAAGAACTGGTTCTGGCGGACGATCCCGGGCGGAAGAACTATACACTTTCGGAAGTACTGGATAAGGTAATCCTGGGCGACGCCCTGGAAGTACTACCGAAAATACCGGAAGCTTCGGTCGACATGGTCTTCCTGGATCCGCCGTACTTTCTCCAGTTGCCGAAGAAAGAGCTCAGGCGTTGGACGGTAAAGACAGTCGTGGAAGGGGTCAACGATGCCTGGGATCGTTTTGTCTCCTTTGAGGCGTACGACGCCTTCATCGGCCGCCTGCTGAGCCTGGCAAAGAGGGTGATGAAGCCCCGGGCAACCATCTGGGCCATTGCCACTTACCACAGCATTTTTCGTATTGGCCGGCTCATGCAAGACCTGGGCTTCTGGATCCTCAACGACGTACTTTGGGTCAAGAGCAACCCCATGCCCAACTGGCTGGGCGTACGGTTCACCAACGCCACCGAAACGCTGATTTGGGCGGTAGGGGACCGGAGAGTTAAAGGATATACCTTCAACCGGGAGGCGGCCAGAGAGTTTGGCATGGGGAAGATCGGGGCCAACGTCTGGATCCTGCCCATCTGTACCGGGGCGGAGAGGTTAAAGGATGAACAAGGCAAGAAGCTTCACTCTACGCAGAAGCCCGCCGAGTTGCTGCGGCGCGTGATCCTCACCTCTACACACGAGGGAGACGTAGTGCTGGACCCGGTGGCGGGCGTCGGTACCACCGGCTATGTCGCCCGGCAGCTCCGCCGCCGCTTTATCATGGTTGAGATCAACCGGCGTTACGTCGAGGGGATCAAAAGGAGATTCTCGTAGGCCCCTTTGCCCGGCGCATGATCACCCGAGCCGCATCAGGGCGGGCGGTAGGACGGCAGACAAATACGGTTGGGAGGAGGCCTCTAGCATGGCACTGGTACCCGGCCTTAGGGGCGAGGCCGCAGAAGAGGTTACGGCGGAGAACACGGCGCTACGCTACGGCAGCGGAAGTGTGGAGGTCTACGCGACCCCGGCGGTGGTGGCGCTCGTAGAAAGGGCCGCCATTGCGGCGATCGCGCCCTATATGGCCGCAGGCGAGACCACCGTAGGTACCCGGGTGGAGGTGCGGCACCTTGCCGCCACACCGGTCGGCATGCAGGTCAGGGCAATGGCCGAGCTGGTAGAGGTGGAGGGACGCCGCCTCCTTTTCCGGGCAGAAATTTACGACGAGGCGGAAAAGGTGGCCGAAGGGAGTCACGAGCGTTTCCTGGTGGAAGAGGAAAGGTTTTTGCGCAAGGCCTTTGCCAAAAGAAAAGCTAGCACCTTAACCCCTTGACGCCCTGGCGAAGAAATGGTAGGCTTGAATTACCGGGCGGGTGTGGCGGAACTGGCAGACGCGCCAGACTTAGGATCTGGTGGGTGAGACCCTTGGGGGTTCGAGTCCCCCCACCCGCATATCAGGTGACCTCGGCCGCAAACCCGATACTGCCGAGGTTTTAATCTTAATCGGGCATGGCGAGGAGGCAAGCGCGGCATAAATGGAGGCAACGGTGGAAAAAATAGAAAAAAACCGCGTCACCTTGGAAGTGCAGGTAGAGCCGCAGCGCGTTGCGCAGGCGTTGCAGCTCGTTTATCGTGCAATAGCCAACCGGGCCAATATTCCCGGTTTCCGGCGAGGCAAGGCCCCCAGACGCCTAATAGAGAACTACTTTGGTCGCGAATACCTTTATAACCAGGCACTCGACCGGCTCATTCCTGAGGCATATGCCGCCGCGGTGGAGCAGACCAAGATCGAGCCTATCGACCAGCCGGAAGTAGAGCTGGTCCAGTTGGAAGAGGGCCGGCCGCTCGTGTTCAAGGCCACGGTGGAAGTAAAGCCCGAGGTTTCCCTCGGTGAGTACAAGGGTATTGTGGCGGAAAAGCGGGTACGGCCGGTAACGGAAGCCGATGTTGACCGTTACCTGGAGAACCTGCGGCAGCATTATGCCCGCCTGGTGGACCTCGGCGAAGAGCGTTTGGCGGCCGGAGACCTTGCCATCATCGACTACGAGGGCACCGTTCAAGGAAAGCCCTTTTCCCATAGCCGCGCTGAGGGCGTGGCCGTGGAGGTCGGCGGTCCCGCACCCTGGCCGGGTTTTAGCACCCAGCTTGCGGGGTTGAGGAGCGGGGAGGAGCGGGAAATCAGGGTTACCTTGCCCCAAGACTACCCTCAAGGCGAACTTGCCGGCCAGGAAGCCGTTTTTCACGTCCGCGTCCGCGAAGCCAAGCGTCGTGAGCTTTCTCCCCTGGACGATGAATTCGCCAAGGACGTAAGTGAGTTCGAGACACTGCAGGAATTGAAGCAGGACATCGCGAATAGGTTAAGGGAGGACGCTCTCCGGGAAGCCGAGAACCGGGTGCGGGAACAGGTGGTGGCCAAGGCGGTTGAAGCTGCCAGCTTGGAGGTTCCGTCCACGCTCGTGGAAAGGCGCCTGCGGTCGCTACTGGCCGACCTGGAAGCGCGCCTCCGGCAGCAAGGGTTGACGCTCGAAGAATATTTGCGGTTAACGGACGGCAAAATGGAAGACGTACAGGCCGGCCTCCGCGCCGAGGCCGAAGCCACCGTGAGGCGCGAGTTGGTGCTTGAGGCCATCGCACAGCGGGAGGGCCTGAGCGTCGGCGACGAGGAACTGGCGGAGGAGTTGGAAGCCATCGCGCGGCGTACCGGCCGTGAGGTGGCCGCAGTCAAGGAGCAGTTGGCGGAAAGAGGGTTGGAAGGGCTCAGGGTTGGCCTACTACAGAAGAAGGCGGCGGACTTCCTGGTGAAACACGCGCGAATTGAGGTGAGGGAGCCTTGAGCACACTAGTCCCCATAGTGGTGGAACAAACGGGGCGGGGGGAACGGGCCTATGATATCTATTCCCGGCTACTAAAGGACCGGATCATTTTTATCGGGAGCCCCATTGACGACCACGTGGCCAACCTGGTGATTGCCCAACTGCTCTTTCTGGAAGCGGAAGATCCGGACAAAGATATCCATCTCTACATCAACAGCCCGGGCGGGGCAATTACTTCGGGGATGGCGATCTTTGATACCATGCAATATATTAAGCCGGACGTGTCGACCATCTGTGTGGGGCTGGCGGCCAGCATGGGGGCATTCTTGTTAGCGGCAGGGAAGAAGGGCAAGCGCTATGCCCTGCCCCACAGCGAGATCATGATTCACCAGCCCATGGGAGGCGCCCAGGGGCAGGCAGTGGACATCGAGATCCACACCAAGCGTATCTTGAGAATCCGCGACCGCCTCAACCACATCCTGGCCGAGATCACCGGCAAGGCGGTGGAGCAAATCGCCCGCGATACCGATCGCGATTATTTCATGACCGCAGAGGAAGCGAGGGCCTACGGTCTGATCGACGAGGTGATCACGCGGCGCGACCTACCGAAGAAGTAAGCTGCCGAGCGGGGTGAGACCATGTACAAGTATACCGACGAAAAGGGGCAGCTCAAGTGCTCGTTTTGCGGCAAACTACAGGACCAGGTGAAGAAGCTGGTAGCTGGCCCCGGGGTATACATCTGCGACG
>JACIYD010000187.1 GCA_014360105.1 Clostridia bacterium | reverse complement strand
ATCTCCACGGCGGCCGGGAGCGGACCCACCACCGGACCGGCAACCACCGGGCAAAAACGGCTGCGGTCTAGGTAGCGTAACAACCCCAGGAGGTGCTGCAGCATCCCCCCACGACAAGGCCGAATGACATAAAGTATCTTCTGACGACCCTCCAATTTCCCCACCGCCGTTTGAGGGAAAGAGCCGGCCTCACAGGCCGGCTCCCTACAAGTAGCTTGCCTTGAAAAGCGACAATTTATGTATCCTTAACCTCTTTGCGCCAGCGCGCCAGTTGACGCAGGGCCGCCCCATAGTCACCGGTGGCCGCCCGCCGCCGAAACCAACGTTCCAGTTCGCCCTTAAGGGCATTGTAGTCTGCCTCGAATTGTTGCAGTGTGGGCGCCTCGGCGGCTGCCACCTCCGCGGCCGCCGTCTCCTTCCCCGCCGGAGCCGAGGAGGAGCGCGCACATGCAGGGAGCGGGAACATCTCCAGCCACCGCGGCACGGCGGTCGCCAGGCCAAGTTCCGCACCCAACCGGTCGCTCAAAGTGTGAAGAGCCTCTTCTTCACCGTGCGTGAGGAATACCTGTTGCGGCTTGCGGCGGAAGGCCCTGACCCAGGCTACCAGCCCGTCCTGATCGGCGTGCGCGGAAAATCCGTCCATCTGCACGATCTCGGCGCGTACGGCGATCTCTTCACCGTGGATGGTGACCTCCTTGGCACCCTCCAGCAGACGTCGCCCCAGGGTGCCTTCCGCCTGGTAGCCCACGAGAACGACCGTGCACTCGGGCCGCCAGAGATTGTGCTTGAGGTGATGTTTGATCCGCCCGGCGTCGCACATCCCACTGGCCGCGATGATTACCGCGCCTTCCCTAATTTGGTTGATTGCCATGGATTCCTCGGCCGAGCGGGCCAGCCTCAGACCGGGAAGGAGCAAGGGACAGGCGCCGTTACGCTCCAGGGCCATCGCCTGGGCCTCCTCGTCGAGGTAAGGGATGTAGCGGCAAAAAATCTCGGTGGCGGCCACGGCCAGGGGACTGTCCAGGTAGAGATGGTCCGGCGCCAGTTGCCCTTGTTGGATGAGGAGGCCAAGGGCAAAAAGCACGTCCTGCGTCCGCTCGACGGCGAAAGCCGGAATGAGCACGTTACCGCCGCGGCGCCGGGTAACGGCAATTACTTGGGCCAGGCGGGCGAGGAGGTCGCGCTGCTCCTGGTGGCGGCGCGCGCCGTAGGTTGCCTCCATGACCAGGTAATCCGCACTGGTGGGCGGCATGGGGTCGTTGACCAGCGGTTGGTCCACCTTGCCGAGATCCCCGGAAAAAACGATGCTTACTTCTCCCTCGGCATCCCGCGCCCAGACTTTGATGCTTGCGGAGCCCAGGATGTGCCCCGCCTCGTAAAAACAGGCCTTTACTTCGGGTGTAAGGGCAAGAACCTGCCGGTAGGCCACCGGCTGGAAGAGGCGCTGGCAATGGTAGGCTTCTTCGACGGTATAAATCGGCTGTATGAGGGGGCGACCCGCGCGCCGCAGTTTGCGGTTCTTGCGCTCCACTTCCATTTCCTGCACGTGCGCGCTGTCGGGCAGAAGCACCTGGCAAAGATCCACGGTGGGGGCGGTGGCCAGGATGCGGCCGCGAAACCCGTGGCGGTAGAGCTTGGGAATGAGCCCGCTGTGGTCGATGTGAGCGTGTGTTAAAAGCAAAAAATCAATTTGGGCAGGATTGAAAGGGAACGGACTGTAATTGCGTTCCTTAACCTCCTTTGTCCCCTGAAAGAGCCCGCAATCCACCAGAATGCGACTATTGCCCGCTTCGAGCAAGAAACAGGCGCCGGTCACAGTATGGGCGGCGCCAAAAAAGTGGAGCCTGATCATTCTTGTTTCCCCTCCCCCTCCATCCTACCATGCTTTTTGCCATTCGACAATTTTTTCCGTCCCCATCCATGGCCTTCGGTCGGCTTGCGCCCTCGCTCTCGCACGAGTTCGGCTCGCCGCGATGCTGAAAAGTACTGTGTCGGAAGGGAAACACCTGCCCGGTACAAATGGGGATGGGTTTGAGACACGTGGCCTTGACGCCAAAAGGGAAAAAGGGTAAAATAGGCGTTGGTCGGGACGTAGCGCAGCCTGGTAGCGCACTACCTTGGGGTGGTAGGGGTCGCCGGTTCAAATCCGGCCGTTCCGACCATGATTTTTCAAAGGGGGCTTTTCTTTAGCCGCAGCAGCTCGTTCAGCGTAGCCACCGCCTCCCGCTTAAGGTCCGGCAACACGTGGGCGTAGATGTTCGCCGTGGTGGAATAGTCGGCGTGGCCCAAGTTTCTTGGGTCAATTGGTTTGCCGTCTTCGGTGCAAAACAGTAAACTATTGTCCTGATATGCCTCGCCTAATATAAGCTTCTCGCATAGGAACAATCACCGTCCGACCCTTTGGGTTTCGGAGCTTGACATGGCTTCCCTTCTGGCCAACCATGCGGAAGCGTTTCCGGGCCAGGGCCTTAATCACCTCCTGGGCCGATACCACTGGCAGGGCCGGGCTCATCGCTCAACCTCCCTGGCCACATACCAATCACCTTCACGGGTGACTACGGCGGTAAACCGCATTCCTATCCTCCTCCCTTGGGTGGCGCTCCAACCACTCATCTACTGCCGTCCGCACCAGCCAGCTTACCGTTATCCCCCGCAGCGCCGCTTGCGCTTTGCCCTATGGTGCCATTCCTCCGGTACCCTGAGCGCCACCTTGGTTTCTAGCTTCACCCCCCTCACCTCCTGGCCTGTATACCAAGCTAACTAGGAAAGTCATGCTAGCTTATCCAGTTCGAACTTGCGGTGCAATGCCCTTACCGCCTTCTCCGTTTCTTCCGCCCGGATGATGCAGGATACCTTGATCTCGGAAGTGCTGATCATTTCGATGTTAATGTTCTCTTCCGCCAGCGCTTCAAACATCCGCGCCGCCACGCCGGGGTTGGTAATCATCCCGGCGCCTACGATGGATACCTTGGCCACACCTTCGTCGGCCACGTATCCCTGCGCGCCGATTTCGTTATTCACCCGGGCAACCACCTCCACCGCCTTGGCAAGATCGTCCTTGCCTACGGTGAAGGCGATGTCGTTGCGCTCCTCGCGCATGGCGCTCTGCACGATCATGTCGACATTGATGTGGTCCGCCGCCAGCGCGCTAAAAAGGCGGTACGCGATACCGGGGCGATCAGGCACCCCAAAGATGCCGATCTTGGCCACATTGCGGTCGTGGGCAACTCCCGTAACTACGATTTCTTTCTCCACTTCCCTACCCTCCCGGACAATTGTTCCTGGGGCCTCGCTGAAGCTGGAGCGCACGTGCAGCCTAACCCCGTACTGCTTGGCGAATTCCACCGCCCGGGGCTGCAGTACCTGCGCACCCAGACTGGCCATCTCCAGCATCTCGTCGAAGGAGACCTCCTCCAGCTTGCGCGCATCCGGTACGAGCCGTGGGTCGGCGGTGAAAACTCCTTCGACGTCGGTATAGATCTCACAGACGTCGGCCTTGAGGGCCGCCGCCACGGCGACCGCCGTCGTATCGGATCCGCCGCGGCCGAGGGTGGTAATGTCATGATCGATGGTCATCCCCTGGAACCCGGCGACGATAACGATCCGGCCTTTGGCCAGTTCCGCGTTGAGCCTTTCCGAACTCACCTCGAGAATGCGCGCCTTGGTATGGGCATTGTCGGTGATAATGCCAACCTGGGGGCCCGTCAGCGAGATCACCGGCAGGCCCAGCTCGCGGATGGCCATGGCCACCAGGGCGATGGATTGCTGCTCCCCCGTCGCCAGAAGCATGTCCAGCTCGCGTTCCGGGGGGCGTGGACTGATTTCTCGGGCAAGGGCGATCAATTCATCGGTGGTGTCGCCCCGCGCCGAAACCACCACCACCATCTGGTTACCTTGCCGGTAGTAAGCGGCAACGCGGCGGGCAACGTTCTTGATCCTTTCCGCGTTGGCAACCGACGTTCCCCCGTATTTCTGCACCACCAGAGCCATTTTTGCCTCCCCCAAGTTAACCGTAATCGGTCATTTACCCGACTGGCTGGTATGTCTTTCCCCGTCCGGACGGTTCACGACCTGTGCCGCTCGCGCTATTGCCCGCTATCAGCGCCGACCAGGAAAGCTC
>JACIYD010000186.1 GCA_014360105.1 Clostridia bacterium | reverse complement strand
CATCACCTTCAATGAAAAAGGGGAGTCGAAAGACCTTAAACCGGAACAGGAGAAAGTATTCGCTCAGTTTAACGGGTTTATCCTCCAGCGTAATGGCCTCCGCCTCGTACGCCGCCTGCTCCCGCGCCATCGCCTTTTCGATGCGGCTAAGTTTTCGCCGTAGCTCCTCTACCGCCTGCGCTTCCTGGGCCGCCTCTCCCGCCAGCAGGTCGGTCTGCGCCGCGATCTCCCGCGCGAGCTTCTCCCTATCCGCCAACAGGCTTCTCAACAGGCCCAGCACCAGCCGGTCCACTTGTTCCATGCGCCAGTACTTCGTGCCGCCCGGGCAGCGCCCGCTGTTGCCGAGGCAGCGGTAATAAAGGTAATTGCGGATGCGTGAGCCGAAGAGCCTGCCGCCGCAGACCGCGCAACGCAAGAGCCCACTACCGAGGTAACGGCGCGTGCCGGTCCAGCTCCGCACCCCAAGCTCGCGCCGCCGCGCCAAAAGCTGCTGCACCCGTTCCCAGGTCTCGCGGTCGATCAGCGGCTCGTGGGTCTGCTCGCGGATCACCCACTCCTCTTCCGGCCGCAAAACCAGCTTCTCCCGGCCGTCCGGCGTGCGCACGCGGCAGGTAGCGTTATAGATGGTCACGCCCAAGTAAACGGGGTTGGCCAACATCACCTTGACGGCGTTCGGGTGCCAGACCTTGCCCCGCTTGCTGGGGATGCCCCGGGCATTGAGAAACTGGCAGATCTTTGCCCGCCCCCATCCCTCCAGGAACCTCTCCACGATCAGGCGGTAGACAGGGGCGGTCGTGGGGTCGGGCACCAGCCGCTGCTTATCCGGCGCCAGCCGGTAGCCGAAGGCGGGGCTGGGGACGTTGGTGCGGCCCTCGCGCGCCTTGATCAACTGTGTGAGCTTGACCCGGCCGGCCGTAGTCTTGCGCTCCTTCTGGGCCAGGGCGGCGTGGAGCACCAGGAGGAACTCGTCGTCGTCCTTGCGGCTGTCATATCCCTCCTTGACGGCGATGAGGAAGGCACCCGCGCTTGCCAGCTCCCGCTTGAGCTGGAGCACGTCCAAAACGTCCCGGCTGGTGCGCGAGATCTCCTTGGCCACCAGCCCTTTGATCACGCCCTCCCGCACGTCGCGGCGCAGCTCCTGCAGCTCGCTGCGCAGGTGAAGCAGCTTGCCCGAGGCCACGTCGATGTAAAACCGCACCAGACGGTAGCCGTGGACGGCGGCCCACTCGGCCAGCATTTTTTCCTGGTTCTCGATGCTCGTCTTCTGGCCGTCCTTGGCCGTGGAAATGCGGATGTATCCGCCTACGGGCAGCCCCTTCTCTTCCAGGGTGCGGCGCGGGTCCTGCAGGGGCGCCAGCCTCCGGCCCACCACGTGCGCCGGCGTGTACGCAGCCACCGCCATACACCCTCCTTCACCCCCGACCCAGCAGGGGCGACACGCCGGACGGGGGCTACCGGTTTCAAGGAGGGGATGCCGGCGGGAGCCCGGCTTGGGCCCTCGCCCGTCTCGAGTGCGGCGCGCGAGAGCTCTTGTGCCGCAGGCACCCGGCGGGCGTGCGCCCGCCCCGAACAATGCCGCGGGCAGACGCCCCAGGCACGCCGGGCCCGCCCTCAGGCCCGGTTGCGCCCTTTAGACGGACGGACGACGGACCCACTCGCCCGCCGCGTCTTCGCCGCGGGCGAACGCCCTGGCTCCTCCTGCAGTACGTGCCTGAGCAACAGCCGCACGAGCCGGGTGTAAGTCTCCTGGGGTACCGGGGGCAGGTGCTCCCCGCCGCTGGCCAGCCGCACGCCCAGATACGCCACCCCCTCCTTTTCTACCTGGTATGCCGGCAGGGGATGGCCCTTGCCTGGGAACAAGAGGAAAGGGAAACGACCTGGCGGGGCACCGGCCGCTCCTGAGGATGGCCGGGCGCCGGCCTCACCGGCCGCACTATTAGCGTCCCCGGAAGACGGGTTGGCGCTTTTCCAGAAAGGCGCGCATTCCCTCGCGCCCGTCCGCCGAACCCGTGGCGAGTGCCTGGGCAAGCGCTTCCTCCTCAAGCACCCCTTCCAGGTTCAGCGCCAGGCTGCGGTCCAAGAGCGACTTGCTCAGAGCCAGCGCCTGCGGCGGCCCGGCCGCCAGGCGGCGGGCGAGCCCCTCCACCGTTTCGGCCAGCGCTTCTGGCGCCACCACCAGGCTTACCAGGCCAAGCCGCTCTGCCTCGCGCGCGCCAAGCCGCTCGCCCGTGAAAACGAGATACTTGGCCGTTGAAAGGCCGACCAGCCGCGGCAGGAAGTAATGCGCCCCGAAGTCGGGCACCAGTCCCACCCGCGTGAAGGCCATGGAGAAAAAGGCGTTCTCGGAAGCAACGATCAAATCGCAGGCCAGCGCCAGACTCCAGCCGGCACCCACGGCCGCCCCGTTTACCGCGGCGATTACCGGCTTGGGCAAACCGGCAAGGGTGCGCACCAGGCGGGCCACCCCGGTCATGCGGTCGTAAAGGCTATTCCCCGCGGCCACGTAGGCCTCGATGTCGCGCAGGTCCCCGCCGGCGCAAAAAGCTTCTCCCGCCCCGGTAATCACCAAAACCCGTACCGCCGGATCCGCGGCCAGCGAAACCGCTTCCGCCAGCTCTTCCATCGTCTTCAGACTGAGAGCGTTGCGTACCTGGGGGCGGTTCAAGGTGAGGTAGCCGATGTTATCCCTGCATTCCCAAAGCAAATCATTAAAGGCCATGGTTCTCCTCCATCCCGGTCCAAACCCGGCCCCGTGGGGGCCACACGCTTACCCGCCTTTTCTTCCACAGAAGACGCTACTGCTGCACCGGTGTGCCGTCCTTGGTGCCGCGGTATTTCTTGCGCCCAACCTGTTCACCCCGTAGGTGGCACTCCGCCTTGACGAGGTCCAGAGCGCGCCGCACCTGCGTTGCCAACTCTTCATCGACCTTGTCTTTGTAGGTGGTAACCCCCAGGTGCCGCTTCAACGCCTCTTGCAGCACCTGGGAAAAGTTCACCTTCTGGCGTTCGGCCAGGTCGTTGAGCCATTTGGGTATAGTTAGGGTCTTCTTGACCGCCCTATTCTGTATCTCGCTCCTCAGGGGCGGCATCCAGGTCTCGACCAGCATGACGGCCTGGTTGGCCTCTGCCTTGATCCTGTTAGGAGGGCTGGGTTCGGGCAGCGGATCACCGTCTTCTTCCAGCCCGTAAAGGTGAAGGGCCAGCGCTTCCTTGGCCATCTGGACCGCTTCGTTCACGTCGCTGCCGCAGGTGAAGCAGCCGGGCAGGTCCGGGAATTCTACGGAGATGCCATCCTCCCCAAAGGTGAAGACCGCGGGGTAAACGTAATGGTCTCTAATCATCCCGGGAGCCTCCTCCGCTAGGAGCTTAGCGCTTTCTCCGCTAGGACCGGCCCAATTCAAAACTCGGCAGAATTTCATCGCTTCGTTGTGGGGCAAAGCCCGGATGGAGCACTCCTCCGAACCGGCCTGCTTGAAGATGCTCGAGGAAAAGTGTAACACGTGTTACGGTACGTGTCAACTTTTGGGTTAAAGGTGGCCGAGCCAGCGTGCGGTTACGCCCACGCCCCGGCCCCGCCGTACCAGCCTGCCCGCCACCCGCAAAGGCCCCACCTCCGGTCCGAAAAGCAGGTGGCCGTAGCGCTGGTAAACATCCTCGAAAACGGTGACGTCGGTCAGGCCCGTCTCGTCCTCCAGGGAGAAAAAGACCACCAGCCGGCCGCTGCGCGTGGGCGGCCGGTGCGGCCGCACCGGCAACCCGGCCACTTTTACCCATTGCCCGGCAGGCAGGTCTTCCAGTTGCCGGCTCGCCAGATACCCCTCTGCGGCCAGCCGCTCCCGCCACCAGCCGAGATAATGCCGCTCGATCTCCAGCCCCAGCACCGCGTATTCCATGAGCTGTTTCTCCGCGGGCGAAAAATCCTCCTCCTCTTCCCCCGCGGGCGGCGGCAACGGCAGCAGGCGCTGCCCGGGGGAGGACGCCACCACCTGCGGCATCCAGTTAAGGAGCAACCGCCGGTTGGGATGAAGCCGGTCAAAGGCGCCGCAGCGGACCAGGTTTTCCAAAAGATCCCGGTCGACCCGCGTCCTTTGGTAAAAGTCGGCGAGCGAGGCAAAGGGGGCTCTGG
>JACIYD010000185.1 GCA_014360105.1 Clostridia bacterium | reverse complement strand
GGCTAAGACCTTGCAGTTCGAGGGCATAGAGGTTGTAGACGACTATACGGTGAAGTTCACCTGTAAAAGCCCCGTGCCCTTGCCGACGTATCTGACACATGTAGCTTGGCCGATTGTCAGCCCTACCAGCCTCGACGCTCAAGGAAATTTTGTGGCACCCATAGGGACAGGGCCCTTCAAGTTGGCTAGCCACACTAAGGACCAGGAAATCGTACTGGAAAGGAACGAGGATTACTGGGGAGAAAAACCGAAACTCGAAAAGGTAATATTTAAGGTTATACCTGATCCCTCTACGCAGGTACTGGCCCTGAGCGCAGGGGACGTGGACATGCTGATCAAGACGCCGGAGCAAGAAGTCAAGAATTTGGAAAAAGATCCCAACATCAAAGTGTACCGGAAGCTAACCACCTTTACCGACTTTCTCCACTTCAACTGCAAGCGCGAGCCGTTTAGCGACGTCAACGTACGCAGGGCCGTGGCCTATGCGATAGACACCGAAAGCATTGTCAAAAACGTCCTTGACGGGATCGGCGTGGCTGCCAGGGGCCGCCCCTACTCCCCGATAATGCTCTATTCCGCGCCTGATCTGCCCCTTTATAGCCCAGACCTGGAAAAGGCCAAGCAGCTTTTAGCCGCCGCCGGTTACCGCGATATGGATGGTGACGGGGTTGCGGAAAAGGACGGAAAGAAACTGAAAGTTGATCTCTTGGTGGCTCCCTCGTGGAGTGCCAGGGAGGCCAAAGAGGCCGAGGCGGTTCAGGCCCAACTGGCCAAGGCCGGATTCGCAGTAGAAGTGAAACAACTGGAAAGTGCTGCCCTGACGCGACTGGAGAATGAGGGAAATTTCGACATAATTTTGCGGACGGGTTTCTTTGTCTGGGGGCCCTACCCGCACCACGTCCAGATCCACCACTCAAAGAATTATAAGAGCCATTATGCAAACGAGGCCTATGACCGGTTGGTGGAGCAGGGCAGAAGCACCAATGATGAACAGGAAAAGCATAAGATCTACGCCCAAATCCAGAGGATGATCCTGGAGGAAGTGCCCGCTTTCTATATAGTTCACGAGGAAAAGATTGTGTCCACCAGAAAGAACGTTCAGGGCTTCAAGATTACGGCTGAGGATCCCTGGCTGGACTTGAAGACCGTGTACCTCGAGTAACCGGGTCGGCCCTCGCCGCCCGTGAGCCGGGCAGGCGGGGGCCGGCGCTCGGCAAGGCGGTGTCTACCAGACTGGGGGAGGAAGCGCTTCTGTGCTTAGGTACGTGGCCAGGCGCCTGCTACTAACGGCAGTGGTGGTCCTCGGCGTCACGGTGCTGACTTTTTTCATCATGCACTTTGCTCCGGGGGACCCGGCGGAAATGGTGGCCATCGCCAGGTACGGAATGGAAAACCTGACCCGCGACCAAATCGAGGCCATAAGAAAAGCAGAAGGGCTGGACGCCCCTGTCTACGTGCAGTACGCCAAGTGGCTTAACCACATAGTCAGGGGCGATTTCGGGCGCTCCTTGAGCACCGGAGAGCCAGTGCTAAAAGAGATCTTAATTCGCTTTCCGGCCACGCTAAAGCTGGCGCTTGCCGCCATGATCGTCTCCTTGCTCATTGCCATCCCAGTGGGGGTGGTTTCGGCGCTCAAGCAATACTCGTTGATCGACTACCTGGCCATGGCCGGCGCGCTTATCGGAGTTTGTGTGCCCCATTTTTGGCTCGGCCTTCTATTGATCCTCTTATTTTCGGTGCATTTGGGCCTCTTCCCAGTGTGCGGTTACGGGGGACTGAGGCACCTGGCGCTGCCCGCTCTCACTCTCGGAAGCGCCATGGCGGCGGTCACCGCCCGGCTGATGAGGTCCAGCATGCTTGAGGTCCTAAACCAAGACTACATCACCACAGCCAGGGCCAAGGGGCTACCGGAGCGAGCCATCGTTGCGCGGCACGCCCTCAGGAACGCACTTATTCCTGTAGTCACCATGGTCGGCCTTCAGTTTGGCCACTTGCTTGAAGGCGCGGTGGTGGTCGAGAGCATCTTTGCCTGGCCTGGCGTTGGCAAGCTCTTGGTGGACGCCATCTTTGACCGGGACTTCGCCCTAATCCAAGGCTGCGTAATGCTTTTCGCCTCGGTCTTCGTAACCATCAACCTCGTAGTAGACATTCTCTACGTTTACCTGGACCCCAGGATTAGGTACGAAGGGGAGGCGCAGCCGTGAGCGTCCTCCCGAGCAAGAGCGGAACGCAAACCCGCTTGGTAGGCCGGCTAAGCAAGAACAGGACGGCATTGGCAGGCCTGGTCGTAGTGTTGTTCCTGGTCCTCGTGGCGGTTTTCGCTCCCGCTCTCGCCCCCCACGACCCCTACGAGCAGAACTTGGACAAAGCCCTGCTTCCCTTGAGCCCGGAATACCCCTTCGGGACGGACGACCTCGGCCGGTGCGTGCTCAGCCGCATAATCTTCGGCACTAGGATTTCGCTGCGTGTCGGCCTCCTCGTAACCGCCCTCACCGCTTTCCTTGGCGTTGGTTTGGGTCTGGTGGCCGGGTACTACGGCGGGTTGGCTGACGAAATTATCATGAGGCTGGTCGACGTTCTGTTGGCCTTCCCGGGTCTGGTGCTTGCCCTGGCGTTCGTCGGCCTCCTGGGGCCGGGTCTGTTTAACGTGATGCTCGCCTTGGCGCTGGTGGGCTGGACGTCCTATGCGCGCTTAGTGCGGGGTGCCGTCCTGGCGGTAAAAGCAAGAGAGTTCGTAGAGTCGGCCAGGGCCGTCGGTGCCAACGACCTACACATCCTGTACCGGCACATTGTCCCCAATATTAGCGCGCCCGTAATCGTCCTGGCTACGCTCGACATCGGCCGGGTTATCCTGACCGCTGCCAGCTTAAGCTTTCTGGGATTAGGGGCGCAGCCCCCCGTTGCCGACTGGGGCGCTATGCTGAATAGCGGGAAAGCCTTCATACGAAGCGCCCCTCACCTGACCGTATTCCCCGGCCTGGCTATCATGATCGCGGTAATGGCGTTCAATTTCTTAGGAGATGGGTTGCGGGACGTTCTTGACCCCTGGCAGAAGGCAAGAGAGCTAGCATAGGAGGTGGAACCGTGGGTTGCCTGCTAAGCATTCGGAACCTGAGAATCGCCTTCCACGCCGAAGACGGGCTGGTGAAGGCCGCGGACGACATCAACTTGGACATTACGGAAGGCAAGACTGTGGGCCTCATTGGCGAGACCGGCTGCGGCAAGTCCGTGCTCGGCCTCGCTATCCTACGCCTCTTGCCGCGCAATGCCAGCGTAGAAGGGAGCATCTATTATAGGGGACAAGACATCCTAGAAATGAACGAAAGGGAAATGCGTCGGCTGAGAGGCAAAGAAATAGCCCTAATACCTCAGAGCGCGTCTACCTCGCTAAACCCGGTCCTAAGGGTCGGCGCTCAGATTGCCGAGACGCTAGAGTTCCACCGGGGGCTGGCCCCAAGAAGTGCCCAAGCGGCGGCAACAGAACTGCTTCGTTTCCTGGAACTGCCCGCTGTTGAGAAGACGGCAAAGTGGTATCCGCACCAACTGAGTGGAGGCATGAGGCAAAGAGTCCTGGCGGCCATTGGAATTGCCGGGCAACCCTCGCTGCTAATTGCCGATGAACCCACAAAAGGTCTTGACGCCAGCATCAGAACGCAAGTCGTAGAGGTCTTACGCACCCTCACGCGAGAAACGAGGGTCACCATGCTCCTGATCACGCACGACCTGGAAGTGGCCGCCAGCCTTTGCCACGAGATTGCAGTAATGTACGCCGGTGAGATTGTCGAACATGGTGCCGCAGAATATGTGCTGGCCCGTCCGCTGCACCCTTACACGAGAGGTTTGCTGGCTTCACTGCCTGAAAACGGGCTGGTGCCCATCCCTGGTCACAGCCCCAGCCTGGTGGACCTGCCCCAGGGTTGCAAGTTCCACTCCCGCTGCGCCAAGGCCACAAAGGCATGCGCGAGCGCACGCCCCCCTTTAATCCAGATTAACGGTTGTGCGGTGAGGTGTCTACATGCTGCTCAGGGTGGAAAATCTCAAGAAGGTTTTTCCCACGGGAGTCTTCAGCAAAAGACTCGTTAGTGCCGTGGACGGCGTATCCTTTACCGTTTCCTCTGGCGAGACGCTCGGACTGGTGGGGGA
>JACIYD010000184.1 GCA_014360105.1 Clostridia bacterium | reverse complement strand
TCCTCTCTTCTCTCAAGAGGTGCCGCTTCTTCGTTTAGCGCAACACTATCCAGCAATTTTTCCAGTTCGCCGCGATCGAGCCACACTCCCCGGCATTCCGGACAAACGTCGATCAGGACGCCACGGCGTTCCACTTCCTTCATCGACACTTCGCAGAGAGGACAGCGCATCTTGTTCACCCTCCCTTGCTCACAAGCGTTGGCCGCCCGCCCGTCGGGCGTCCCAGCGCTTTAAGACCTAGCAGTTCCCTTCCTGGTAAGATTATACCAAGAACGGCCCCTCCTTACCCCTCAAATTCCAATGTCTGGGGCAGGCCTGGGTCCGCCCCCGCGGCGGCAAGCTTAATACTCCTGTTCCCAAGTCCAACTGCGGAACTGCACTGCCTCGGCAAGGTGGTTTTCCTGGATTACTTCCGCTCCTGCCAGGTCGGCAATGGTCCGCGCGACCTTAAGCAGGCGGTCGTGACCCCTCAAAGAGAGGTGCAGCCTGGTATAGGCCTCGCGGAGCAATACCCGGGCGCGCCGGCTCAGGCGGCAAAAGTGGCGGACGTGCCGCGCTTCCATCTGGGCATTGGCGTGCAGGCCGACCGCGGCCAGCCGCGCTTGCTGGCGTTGCCGTGCCGCGCTCACCCTTTCCCTTACTTCTGCCGAGGAGGGACCGCCGTCGCCCTTTTCCAGATCGCGGTAATCCAGCGCCGGCACCTCCACGATCAGGTCAAGGCGGTCGAGGAGGGGACCCGAAAAGCGGCTGCGGTAGCGTTGGAGTTCCCTGGGTGAGCACCGGCACGACTGGCCCGGTGTTCCAAGGCGCCCACAGGGGCAGGGATTGGCACTCGCCGCCAGCAGGAAATCGGCGGGATAAACCACCGTACCCGCGGCGCGGCTCACGGTTACCTGCCGGTCTTCCAGGGGTTGGCGCAGAGCCTCCAGTACCTCGCGCGGGAATTCGGGCAGTTCGTCCAGGAAAAGTACCCCGTGTGTCGCCAGTGTCACTTCCCCGGGCCGTAGATTCCGCCCCCCGCCGATAATACTGACCGGTGAGGCCGTATGGTGCGGTGCGCGGAAAGGCCGGGTGGTAATCAGCGGCCTTTCCGGCGGGAGAAGGCCGGCGATACTGAAGATCTTGCTGGTTTCCAGGCTTTCTTCCAGGGTCATGGGCGGCAGGAGGCCGGGCAGGCGGCGGGCGAGCATCGTCTTGCCCGTGCCGGGCGGACCGACGAGCAAAATGTTGTGCTGCCCGGCAGCGGCGATTTCCAGAGCACGTTTGGCCAACTGCTGACCAACCACTTCTGATAGGTCAGACCCCCCGGCGGCGGGTGGCGGGAGCATTTCCCGGTCGACCACCGCCGCCGGCAGCTCTTCTTCGCCGCGCAGGAAGGCGGCCACCTGGGCAAGCGTGTTTGCTCCGAGCACCCGCACCCCGCCCAGGATAGCGCCCTCGGCGGCATTGGACGCGGGGACCACCAGGGTGAAGGGGCGCCGCTTTTCCTTCAACGCCGCGGCAATTACCAGTATCCCGACGCCGGGACGCAGACCTCCTTCGAGCGACAATTCCCCTACAAAGAGGTGCTCGCCCAGGGGCGCCACAGGAATCTGCTCCGTCGCCCCCAGCACCGCCACCGCCATCGCCAGGTCGAGACCCGGCCCTTCTTTGCGCAGGTCTGCCGGCGCCAGATTTACGGTGATGCGGCGTGCGGGAAAATCAAAACCGGAGTTGCGGATGGCTGCACGGACACGCTCCCGCGCTTCCTGCACCGAGGGATCGGGCAGGCCGACGATGTTGAAACCCGGCAGTCCCTGCCCGACATCTACTTCTACTTCCACCAGATGGGCTTCCAGCCCTAAAAGCGTACAGCCAAAAGTACGTGCAAGCATGGAAAATTCCCCTTGTGCGACAAAAAGCAAATGGTATTGTCCCTTGGGGGTACCTGTAATAGAATTGAACTTGAAAATACCAACACAAGGAGGAAAACTGGTTGCCAGAAATTCGACCCTTTCGCGGCCTCTACTACAATCCAGAGCTGGTCGGCGATCTTGCTGCCGTCGTGGCCCCTCCTTACGACGTTATTTCACCGGAAGAGCAAAAGCAATATTATGCACGGCATCCTTATAACGTCATCCGTCTTGAATTGGGCGAAGACTTCCCTACCGATACCGCCGAAGATAACCGTTATACCAGAGCGCGGGATTACCTCCATCAATGGTTGACCCACGGCGTACTTACCATGGATACACAACCGGCTTTTTACCTCTTGGAGGACGAGTTTCCCTTTCAGGGAAAGGTCAGGCGCCGCACCGGTCTGGTCGCCGCCCTCAAGACGGATGCCTACGAGGCGGGCGCGGTACTGCCGCATGAAGATACTCTGCCCCGCGCCAAGGCCGACCGGCTCGCCTTGCTTGAAGCCTGCGAGGCGAATTTCAGCAGCATTTTTGCCCTTTACCGGGACGAGGCGCACGAAGTGCACACCCTTCTAGCCCCCCATATGACGGCACCACCGCTCCTCGAGTTAAGTAATGAAGAGGGAGAACGCCACCGCCTTTGGCGCCTGGCGGACCGAGAAACCACCGAGGCGCTGCGGCGGCTTTTCGCCGGCAAAACCCTCTATATTGCCGACGGGCACCACCGTTACGAAACGGCCTACCAGTTCGCGCTGCGGCGCGGCCCAGCCTATGCCTGGGTACTGACCACCCTGGTCGCCCTCGACGACCCCGGTCTGGTAGTGCTGCCCACGCACCGCCTGGTGCGCGGGGTGGGCAGCATCAACTGGCACGCGGTGACCGACCTCTTTGCGCGCCGTTCCTTCCGCGATCCCCGCTTGACTGCCGATCCTTCGCCCCTTGCTTCCTTTCTTGACTCCATGGCGGCCTCCGGGGCGGCAGCACCCTGTTTCGCCCTCTATACCGGCGGCGACACCCTGGACCTTGCCTTCCTGCGCGACCCCGAACGCGCCTATAAGCTTCTCGGTAAGCAACCCCAAGCACGCAAGCAACTGGACGTAACGGTACTCCATGAACTGTTTTTGCCCCTCGCCCTGGGTGCCGCTTGGCAAGAGGGCGACGCTCTGGAGCGGTTTGCCTATACCCGCGACCCAGGGGAGGCCTGGGCGGCGGTGCGCCGGGGCGAGTTCGACCTTGCCGTTTTCCTTAACCCGCCACGGCTAGCCCAGATCACCGCCGTGGCCGCCGAGGGCGCGCGCATGCCGCAAAAATCAACCTATTTTTGGCCCAAGTTGCTCACCGGCCTGGTGATGTGCTGCCTAGGCGAAGGCATCAGTTAAATGCTTAAGGCCCTGTACCCTTCCCTCCCGGTCGGTCGTCACCGCCACCACGTCGAAACGGCAGGCCACCTCACAAAGCCCGTTCCGTTGGAGATAGTAAGCGGCCAGGCGTCTCAGCCTGGCCCTCTTTCTTTCGCCGATACTTTCCTCGGGGAGGCCGTAGGCCGTACTGCGGCGCGTCCTTACCTCAATAAAGGCCAGCGTCGTCCCCTGACGCGCGACGATATCCACCTCGCCGAAGCGACAGCGAAAATTACGCGCCAGAATAGCATAGCCTTGGTCTCTTAAGTAGGCTGCGGCCGCTTCTTCGCCCGCGTGCCCCAGTTGGCGGCGCCGGTCGGCACCGCCCCGCATACCCAACGGAGCAGATCCCAGCCGCCCTTTGCTGCCCTTGCCCGTCACAGGACTGCTGTTTCCCGGCACCAGGGAGCACCTCCTGCGACATTCCCATTTCTGGGGCCTGGCCCCGGGTTCGCCCCCGCGACGCCACACAATTTCCTGCCTGCGTTGTCGAGCCACGCCCCGTGGAGCACCCCCTCCGCGGCTGCCGTGCTTCCCGGGCCGCTCTTCCTTTAAGGGAGGAAAGCCTGGGCAATGCCCGCCGCTACGCTGGTAAGGGGTCCCGGGTAGACGCCGACCAGCACGATCACGAGAAAACAGGCCACCAGGGCCACCTGGAGACCGGTCGGCACCTTCAGGGGCGCACTGCCGGCCGGCGGTTCTTTAATAAACATCGCCTTCGCCACGAGCAGGTAGTAATAAACCGAAACCATGGTCATCACCACGGCCACCAGGGCCAGCCAGACATAGCCCCGGTCGATGGCCGCGGTGAAGAGATAAAACTTGCTTACAAAACCGGCCAGCGGCGGAATACCGGCCAGAGAAAGAAGGGCAAAGAGCATTACCGTGGCCAAAAGCGGCGCCCGTCGGGCCAAACCGGCATAGTCCT
>JACIYD010000183.1 GCA_014360105.1 Clostridia bacterium | reverse complement strand
TCAGGAATATCGAAGACATGGTTGTGCGGCGGCAGTTTTTCCGTCCGGTAGAACTCCGGGAGCCGGTCGTGCGCCCTGGTGAAACCCGCCGCGGCGTTAAACGCCAGCTCGGTCCGCAGGACCTCACCCCCGATGCCGGGTATGTCGTCGCCCCCGAGCGAGCTCCCGTACTGCGCATTGACCATCTCCGCCAGCAAGGGAAAGGCGGCCGGCATGACATTAAGCGAGAAGATACAGATCCCGAGGGTGTCCAGCGCAGCAACCGTGACCTGCATACTGCGCGACACCTCCATCTGCCCCTCCACCGCCAGCGGGTGCACCGCACCCCCGAGAATGTCGGCCACCGCGACGTTCCCCGCCGTATGGTCGGCTCCCATGGGGCAGGTGGCATAGGTGACCCCGATGCCCTTGGCACCTCGAGGGTCGTAGCCGGCAAACGCCTGGCCCTTAACCACCGGTACACGTTCCACGCCGAAGACTCTCCCCGTCAGCGCCGCGCCGTGCCCCACAATCCGGCCAAGCGTGGTACACTGCCTGATCTCTTCCAATACTGCCAGGCACTTCTCGCCGCTGCCGAACGGAATCACACCTGCCTCCATGAGCACGCCCAGGGCCGCCCCGATGTCCATGGTGTCAAGCCCCAGGTCGTTGCATGCCCGGTTCAGCCGGGCCACCCAGTCAAGGTCGTCGATCGCCAGGTTACCGCCCAAGGCCCAGATGGTTTCGTATTCCACAGGCGCGCAGATGATTTCACCGCGCTCGTCCGGATAAATGTTGGAGCAGCGCATGACACAGCCCGGATGGCAGGGGTGCCCCGTCTTGCCCTTCCCGCCACGGCGCTTGATAATCTCCGCCATGGCTTCGCCGCTGATCCTTCCAGCACCCTCCTACTTGCTAACCCGGCAGTTCATCACCGGGAAGGCGCCGGCCTCGTTCATCGGGTTGACCAGACACGCTGTACCCAGAGCGGCAAAGACGCCGCCGCACACCGGATCGCTCCTCAGCAGCTCGGTGAAGCCCCTGGCGGCCTCGCGCATCCTCGCCGCGTCTCCGGCCGCGACACGGCCGCCCTTAGGCGCCTTAACCACCACTGCCTTCAGCAGCTTGGAACCCATCACGGCCCCTAGTCCGCCTCGCCCGGCATACCGGCCCGGCTGCCCCTCCGGGTCGCTATTGGAGATTCCCGCCGCATGGAACAGCTTTTCCCCTGCCGGCCCGATCGCCGCAATCCCAATATCTTCGCCGTAGCGCGCCCTCAGTTTCTCACCGAGGACGTACGTACCCAGCCCCGCGTACTCCTCCGCTGGTTCCAGGTGCGCACCATTCTCGTCAATGTAGAGCAGGTGAAGCCGCTCACCGGCGGCGGGCCGCCCCTCTACTACGATCGCCTTGATTCCCAGCGCGGCAATCTTCTGGCCGACCACCCCCCCGGCGTTTGATTCCTTTATCGTGCCGGTAAGCGGGCTCTTCGCACCGAAGGATAACCGGCCCGAGCTGGGGCATGGCGTCCCTGTCAGGAGGCCAGGTGCAATAACCAGCTTGTTCAGCGCCCCAAGCGGATAGCAGCTCGGCTCTACCTCATCGGCTACAAGCCTCGAGGTGAGCGCCCGCCCGCCCAGGAGCGCGTATTTCGCCGGTACGTCCTCGTACCTGACTTCTAGTGTGGTCATGTTAACCCGCAGAAGCTTCGCCAACCTACCTCATCTCCTTTCCCGCCGGGCGCCACTACTACCGACAGTTGTTCACGGTACGGCCCCTCGGCCGCTACCTCGCGGCCCGCCCCGCCCGTCCGCCTCCTAGGAAACCAACCGACGCAGCGGGGTGTAGGCGAGCCCATGCGCCTGCGCTACTCCTTCGTGAACGACCTTGCCCTCCAGCACATTAAATCCTTTCGCCAGCGGCCCGCCTTCCCGTGCAACCTCCCGCCAGCCCTTGTTTGCGAGCTCCAGCGCATAGGGCAACGTCGCGTTGGCCAGAGCAAAGGTCGAGGTGCGTGGCACCTGTCCGGGAATGTTAGCTACCGCGTAGTGGACCACCCCGAACTTGATGTAGGTCGGATTGTCGTGCGTTGTAGCGTGATCGATGGTGGCCACGCACCCACCCTGGTCGATGGCTACGTCGACAATAGCCGCTCCGGGCTGCATATTCTGTACCATGGCTTCACTTACCAGGTGCGGCGCCCGGTAGCCGGCCACCAGCACCGCTCCGATTACGAGGTCCGCCTCGGCCACTGCTTGAGCGATGGTATAGGAGTTGGACATCAGCGTCGTAATACGGTTGCCAAAGATGTCATCCAGATAGCGCAAGCGCGGCGCGCTAATATCGATCACAGTTACTCTGGCGCCCAGGCCCACGGCCATCTTGGTCGCATTCGTGCCTACGATGCCGCCACCGATAACGACCACTTCCGCCGGCGGCACCCCCGGTACGCCACCCAGAAGAACACCCTTGCCCCCTTGAGCCTTCTCCAGGATCCTCGCCCCCGCCTGGACCGCCATCCGGCCCGCCACCTCGCTCATCGGCGCCAGGAGCGGCAGACTGCGGTCCGGCAACTCTACGGTTTCAAAGGCCACGGCCACGACGCCTCTATCCATCAACACCCTGGTAAGCTCCGGTTCCGCCGCCAGGTGCAGGTAGGTGAAGAGCACCTGCCCTTCCCGCATCAGCGGGTACTCCTGCGGTTGCGGCTCTTTCACCTTGTAGATCATCTCGGCCGTGGCATAAACGTCCTCCATGGTCGGCAGCATGGTCGCGCCGGCGCGCCGGTATTCCTCGTCCCCGATGCCGCTCCCCAGGCCGGCCCCTGTCTGGACGTAAACCTCATGGCCCGCCTCTTTCAGAGCTTTTACCCCCGCCGGGGTAATCCCCACCCGGTTCTCCGCCGCCTTGATTTCCCTCGGTATCCCGATTTTCATCCTGGAGAGACCTCCTTAGTTTGACTGTGCGCTGAAGATACAGCCCGTAAATGCGATGAAAACGCGGGGCGGCCACTCTCCCTACCAAAACCCACCCTTGTCCTAACGGGTCAGATTATCTTCTTCTTCTTTAAGAGTCTCGAGGAAAATCCGTATCGCCTTTTCAAAGTATTCCTTGGTAATGGTCAGCGGCGGCATAAAGCGGAAGACATTGCCGTTCCGGCCGCAGACAAAGTTCAGTACCCCTCTTTGGATCATTTTCACCATGACCCCGGCACACTTGCCCTGTTCGGGCGGCTCCTTTGTTTCCCGGTCCTTAACTACCTCCACCGAAAGCATGAAACCCTTGCCGCGCACGTCGCCAATGACCTTGCTATCCTTCTGGGCGTCCTTGAGCATGCCTTTAATATACTCGCCTATCCGGGTGGCACGGCCCATCAGGTCCGCTTCGGGATCAGTGAGGATCTCGATGTTGGTCAACGCTGTTACCATGGCCAGCCCGTTGCCCGGGAAAGTGGCCGGGACAGACCCGGTAATCAGCTTATCGTAGTGCTCCCGCCCAAGGGTAACTCCCGTCACCGGCTGGTCGCCGCCGACGCCCTTGCCCCAGATGATCATATCTGGCTCCACACCCCAATGTTCAATCGCCCACAGCTTGCCGGTCCGCCCAAAGCCTGCCTGGATTTCGTCCGAGGCGAAGAGGATGCCCGCCTTTTCGCACGCCTTTTTAATGATCGGCCAGAACTCGGGCGGCGGATCGATATAGCCCCCCTCGCCCTGAATGGGTTCGCCTACGCAGATTGCCGGTTCGTAAACACCGGTGTAGGGACCGTTGACCACGTAATCAAAGTAATGCGCGCAGGCCACACCGCATTTGGGGTACTCGGCACCGATGAAGCAACGGTAGCAATAACCATAAGGGAAGAAGGTCACCCCCGGCACAAACGGCCCGTATCCCTCGCGATAGTGGTATGACGCGGTCATCGCGTTTGAATGGCCGTAGACGCCGTGGTACGCGCCCTGGAAGACCAGGATCTCCGGTTTCCGCTTGATTTGCTTAGCAAACTTGACCGCCAGTTCCACCGCGCCACTGCCGCTGGTGGCAAAGGCGGTAAAGCAGTTGTTCTTGAGCCGCCCCGGCATGATCTCCGCCATTTTCATGGCGAGCGCGGTTCTGGTCGGGTGGACGACGTCCAACGCGTGCATGAGAATGTCGGCTTGCCTCTTAACGGCTTCAACCACTTTGGGGTGGTGGTGCCCGATGTTATTTACCCCAAGCCCCCCGGTCATATCGATAAAGATGTTTCCGTCC
>JACIYD010000182.1 GCA_014360105.1 Clostridia bacterium | reverse complement strand
GAAAGAGTTCGCGGTAGCGGAAGTATTCCTTCACCGGTAGAACGTCGAATTCCATGCCCAGGGAACGGGGTGGCCGGCCGTAGTGCGCGGCCACGAGAACGGGTACCTCTTTGGTTGAGGTGCAGGGGACGATGTTGTCCAGGGCACTCTCGTTGCAAGCGCGGCGCCAATCCTTGAGGACAATCAGGAGGGCCTCCCCTGCGGCGGGAATAAAAAGAAAGGATAATTGCATTGTACCGCTAAAATAATAATAGTCGACTTTTTGCACCAGCAGGGCGCCGTCCAACTCGGCTCCGCGGAGCTCTTGCTGGAAAGCGGCGAGGCGGCACTTAAGCTCGATTTCCGGAACCATCTTCGCCTCCGTTTAATCTATAATTTTGGTTGACACGCTCATTATAACAGTTGACCGTATTGCCAGACAAGGGCATCATCCGGGTGGCGTGTCCCTGGTTTGCCTTCCGGACCATCCGCCGCGGCCGGCACGCGGCGGCCTGATAGGGAAAGCAAGGAAGCGAGGAAGGAAATAATGCGCACCGGCATGGCCGACCTGCCCCTTCACGGCGGCAAATGCCCGCCCTGGCTGTTTGCGCGGATGAAACGGCTGGGTGCGGCCATCATCGAAGTAATTGTCTGCGAGTACGGGCCGGAAGAAGTGTTGCGGCGTCTGGCCGATCCTTTCTGGTTCCAAGCCTTGGGCTGCGTTCTCGGCTTTGACTGGCACTCGTCGGGCCTTACCACCACCGTCTGCGGCGCGCTCAAGGAGGGCTTGCGCGGGAAAGAAAAGGACCTGGGCCTCTTCGTTGCCGGCGGTAAGGGCCGTACCTCCCGCCAGACACCTCAGGAAATCGTCGCCCACCTGGAGCGGCAGGGCTTGGCAGGGGGCGAGCGCCTGGTTTATGCCAGCCGCATGGCCGCCAAGGTGGACAACAGTGCTCTCCAGGACGGCTACCAACTCTATCACCACGCCTTCTTCTTTACCGCGTCTGGTGCCTGGGCGGTGGTACAGCAGGGAATGAACGAGGCCAACGGCTGGGCACGCCGTTACCATTGGCTGGGGAGCGAGGTTACCGACTTTGTCTGCGAGCCTCATGCTGCCATCTGCGGCCAACCGGGGCACCCCGTACTGAACATGGTGGCACGGGAAGGGGAGGCAAGCCGCCGCGCGAGCTTGGCCGTGGCCTGCGAAGCGCCGGCCAAAGTGCTGCGCGAATACCAGGCGATCCTTGCCGCTCGCCCGCCAAGCCGCCTGCTCCGCCTCGGTCGCGAGCATGCCGTGCCTCAGGCCCGCCACCTCAGCCGGGTCCTGGAAAAGACCTTCGCCGTCCGGCCGCGGGACTACGCCGCACTGCTCGGCCTCCCCGGGGTCGGGCCGCAGACGGTGCGCGCCTTGGCCCTTTTAGCGGAAGTGGCCTGGGGGGCTGCCCCAAGTTTCCGCGACCCCGTCCGCTATAGTTTCGCCCACGGTGGCAAGGACGGTCACCCCTTCCCCGTCAATCGGGAACTTTACGACCGCTCAATTGCCACTCTGCACGATGCCCTGAAGCGGGCACGGGTGGGCCGCTCAGACAAGCTTGACGCTTTACGTCGGCTGAGCAGCCTCAAGACTCTCCCCGGAAGTAAATGATTCTTGTCAAAAGATATTTCCGTTTAATAAAATTAGAGAAAAAGAGGTACAGCCTTGAACGAAGAAATCTTGTCCTTACTGGAAAGCAGCGCCCCCTTTAGCTCCTTAAGCCGGGAGGAACTGCTGGCACTCTTGCCGGAGGTGAGGCAGAAGACCTATCGTCCGGGAGCTTTCGTTTTGCGCCAGGGTAAGCCTTCCCTCAACCACCTTTTCCTCGTGGCCGCGGGCCGGGCGGAAATCGTGGTGAGCGGTGACGGCGGTATGGAGACCGTGGTGGGCCAGCGCCGGCGGGGCGAGGTTTTCGGTGAAACGGTTATTTTAACCGGAAAGAGCTACCCGGCCTCGGTGCGGGCGGCAGAGGAGCTGACCTGCCTCGTCTTCACGCGGCACCGCATCGAAGAACTGCTGCTGCGCAACCCAGGTTTTGCCAGCTTCTTCAGCCAGCTCTTGGCGGAGCGGCTGCGGGAGCTCTACGGCGAGGCTCTGAAGGAGCAGGCCTACGACGCTTACCGCAGCGATTACTTCCTCTTCCAACAGCGCATTACCGGCCTGGTCGCGCGGCCGGTGATCACCTGCCGGATAGACCAGACGGTGACGGACGTCAGCCAGATTATGGCGCGGCACGGGGTCGGGGCCATCCTGGTCATGGAAGGGGAGACGTTGCGCGGGGCCATTACCGAGCGCGACCTGGTACAAAAGGTCCTGAGCCGCGGCGCTGATCCGCAGAAGGTGACCGCCCGGGAAATCATGAATACCCAGGTGGTAAGCGTGCCCACCACGGCCACCTTCGGGGACGCTCTGGTGGCGGTGAGCCGGCATCCCACCAAATACCTCCTCGTTGCCGACGGCAGCCGGCCGGTCGGCGTCGTAAGTATTCGCGACCTGATCCGCGCCCGGACTACCGGTACGCTCTACACGGCGGAGGAGATCGAGAGCCAGGGCACGATAGAGGGCCTGGCCGAAATCGGGCGCGACGTGGACCGAGTACTGCAAGCCCTGGTGGCCGAAAAGGCACCGGTGCCGCAGGTCTTCGAAGTAATGACGGCGTTGCACGACCGGCTGGTGCGGCGGGCGATCGACCTCTGCTTGATGGAAATGGCGCGGGAGGGTTATGGGCCGCCGCCGGTGCGGTTCTGCTGGCTCAATCTGGGCAGTTCCGGCCGCCGCGAACAAACGCTGCGCACCGACCAGGACAACGCCCTGCTCTACGACGACCCGGGGGAGGACGCGGCCGAGGTAGCACACTTCTTTCGGCGCCTGGGAGAAAAGGTGGTTGAGGCACTGGAAAGGTGTGGTTTTGCCCGCTGCCGCGGCGGGGTAATGGCAAGCAACCCTGATTGGTGCCGCGCCTTCACCGCCTGGCGTCAGCTCCTGACGCGCTGGGCGGAGGAACGTGAGCCCTTGGACGTGCGGCTTTTGAGCATCTTCCTCGACTTTAGGCCGGTCTACGGCCATTTCGAGCTGGCCGAGCAGTTGCGGCAACAAGTACTGCACTACTTCCGTGAGGGCGGTCTGGCCCGGGCGCTGGCGGAGGACGACGTCCAGGCGGCGGTACCTCTTGGTCTCCTGGGGCACTGGCGCACGGAAAAGGGCCGGCACCAGGGCGAGATCAACTTGAAGAACAGCGTTTGCGTCCACCTGGTGGATTGCGTGCGCGTCTACAGCTTGCGGGCAGGGATTACCAAAACGGCGACGTTGGAGCGTCTGGCCCATCTCGGGCAGGAAGGGGTGTTTTCGGCGGACGACGTCGAACTCTGGCAGGCGGCGTTTGAGACACTGATGATGATCCGCATCCGGGAAAACCTGAAGAAGGTCAACAGGGGACAGGAGCCGGACAACTTCGTCAATCCCTACCATCTCTCGCGGCGAGAGCGATCGATGCTTAGGGACGCCATGGCCGCGGTGGCCCGATTGCAGCGGTTGACGGAAACCGCCTTCTTGCCCCTGCTCTGAGAGGGAGGAAAGTCGTGCCGCTTTTACCTCGGGGGGGTTGCCGGCAGGCGGAGCAGGTGCGCCGTGAACTGGGGCTGGGCAAGGACCGGACGCTTTTTTACCGTCGGCTCGACGAAGTACGCCTTGTTTGCCTGGACCTCGAGACCACGGGACTGTGCCCCGAACGCGGTGACGAGATCATTGCCTTCGGTGCCGTGGCCATCGAAGGCGGGCAGATCGTCTGGGAGAGCTGCGTACAGCGACTTTTCAACCCCGGTCGGCCCATTCCGCCGGCCATCAGCCGCCTCACCGGCATTACCAACGCCATGGTTCAGGATGAGCCCGGCTTCGGCGAGGCCATACCGGAAGTGGTGGCCCGCCTGGGGCGTGCCATCCTTTTGGGGCATTGTCTTCATTTTGATCTGGCTTTTCTCAATCGAAAAATTAAGGCACGTTACCAGTGTCAGGTGGTCCATCCCACCCTGGATCTGCGCGAGCTGGCACGCCTCCTCTATCCCGACCTGGGCGGCTATTCGCTTGACCGAATCCTGACTAAGCTGGGTCTGGCCGGCCGCTACCGGCGGCATTCCGCCCTTGGTGATGCCCTGGCAACGGCCGAGGCTTTTCTCCTTTTACTCAACGACCTGGCCGCCCGGGGCATTTACAGCCTGGCCGACCTGCAGG
>JACIYD010000181.1 GCA_014360105.1 Clostridia bacterium | reverse complement strand
CGTTAACGAAGCCCGATTGCGCCCCCGACCCGACCGGCGCCGATAATTCCGACCTTCGGCTTTTTTCCGGTCGGCGCCACGGTGTGCCCTCCTCCCAATTGCAATATTTGGCATGGCTTGTGGGGCACTCCCCTGAAACTGCCTCTCCTGGGGCTTAGCCAACAAAAAACCTCCGGGACAAAGCCAGGAGGTTAACCGCTCTTATCCTCCGTCTCGGTCCCTGTGGATCCAAGCGGTTATGTTAGCCGATAAAATGCCGCCGTGCAGCACGGCCGTTTACCGTTGCTGCCCACAAAATTTTAACACGATTGGCCACGCCAGGGCAAGACTATCTCGGAAAATTTTTGTTTGCTTAACACCCTTACCGTTTGCCCGCAGGGCAGGAGAAGGTCGGGCGCAAGCTCGGCCAGAGGTACGAGAACAAAGGCCCGTCCGTAAAGACCCTGGTGGGGTACCTGTAAATCGCTTTCCTTGATCACTTCATCCCCATAAAGAAGCAGGTCAAGGTCGATAGGCCGCGGGCCCCAGCGTTCACCACTTACCCGGCCCATGATCCGCTCGATGTCCTTACAGGCCACCAGTAGTCCCCGCGGGCCGAGCCACGTCTCCACGGCCACCACCTGGTTCAGGAACCACGGCTGGTCCTTCTTGCCCACCGGTTCGGTAAGGTAAATGCGGGAGGCACGGCGTAAAACGATCCCCGGGGTCACGGCCACCAGTTCTCGTGCGCGGCGCAGGTTAATCTCCCGGTCGCCCTGATTAGAGCCCAGGCCCAGATAAGCGGTGGTCATCCTTCTCCACCTCACCGCCGCCGTGTGATTTCCACCCCAAAATAGGCGTAGGTCCCACCCACCGGGGACCGCGGTTTTTTCAAGCGTACCAGGACCTGTTCCACCGGGTAAGTCGCCAAAAGACGTTGTGCAATGGCCTCTGCCAGCGCCTCCAGCAGGCCAAAGCGCTCTTCTTCGACGGTCCGGCGTACCAGACGAAAAACCTCGGCATAATCAACGGTAAATGTCATTCTGTCTTCCCGTCCGGCCCGCGCCAAGTCCAGCGAGAGTTCTACGTCAACGATAAAGGCCTGGCCGCGCCGCCTTTCTTGCGGCTCCAGCCCGTGAAAGCCGTAGAACTGGAGGCCGTGCAAAAGGATTTTATCCATGGTTTTGCCTTTCCCCCGGACGGCGGCGGACGATGGCATCGGTCATGCGCGCCACCCGTACCATTGCCGCCACATCGTGAACCCGGACGATATCCGCTCCCTGGGCAATGCCGAGCGCCACCGTTGCCGCCGTACCCTCCAGGCGCTCCCCCACGGGGAGACCTAGCGTGTTCCCGATGACCGATTTGCGCGAGGTGCCGAGAAGAATAGGCTTGCCCAAACTGCGCAGTTCGCCCAGGTGTTGCAAAACCTCGAGGTTCTGCGCCGTATCTTTCCCGAAACCGATCCCCGGATCGACGATGATTTTCTCCGGCGGTATTCCCGCCTCCTCGGCCAATCTAATCCCCTCGCGCAGGAAACGGATGATGTCACCCATCAGGTCGCGGTAAGTGCGGTGATCCTGGTTATGCATGAGAATCACCGGCGCGCCGTAGCGGGCCGCCACTGCAGCCAACGCGGGATCGCCCCGCAGGGCCCACTGGTCGTTGATAAGGTGGACACCGGCTTCAAGCGCGGCCCTCGCCGTTTCCGCACGCCAGGTATCTACGGCGACGGGCACGTTCACGCTGCGTACAAGCGGCCCGAGCACCGGCTCCAGCCGCCGCCATTCTTCCTCGGGCGGCACAGGCAGATGCCCGGGGCGCGTGGAAACCGCGCCAACGTCGATGAGGTCCGCTCCCTCGGCCACCATTTCCTGCGCCCGTGCCAGCGCCTTCTCCGGGTCAAGGTAGAGCCCGCCGTCGGAAAAGGAATCCGGTGTCACATTAAGAATGCCCATCACCAGCGTGCGCTCGCCCAGCACTAACGGGCGGCCGCGGCAGTCCAGCACGCCGCTTGGCGGTTCTTCCGCGCGCGCCAGTACACCGAGGATTTCCTCCCCTAGTTGCGGGAGGCCGAAATACTGGTGCCGCAGCTTTTCTGCCAACCGCCGCAGTTGGCGCACCGTCCCCATCAGGATGACGTCGCTCTCTTCCACCGCCAGGGCGAGAACGCCCCGTGGCACCGCCGCCTCTCCCCCAAGAGAGAGCATCTCCTGCTTGAGAATGTGGGCGGCCCGCAAGGGGATCCGCTCCACCTTCAAGACGTAGTGTACCGCCTTGGGCGCCATAATCTCGACGCCCGCCTCTTCTACACCTAGCGCTTGCAAAGCAGTCCTGGCCGCGGACAGGTTGTCCAACACCAACAGCCGGGTGTTGTGGCCCACGCTCACCATCGCCTCCAGCTTCTTACCGGCCAAGAAGCGAAGCCCCAGGAGGTGCCTCCCAGGGCCTCACCGCCTCTTGGTTGTTTGCCTGCCTCTAGAACAGTCCGGTCACCTTGCCGGTATTAACGTCGACATCCACCCGCCGGAAGGCCGGGTCGGAACTGGTGCCGGGCATGAGGCTGATCGCCCCGGTCACCGGGCAAACGAACTTCGCTCCAGCGAAGATGAGGACATCCCGTACCGGCAGAACCCAGCCTTTCGGTACGCCCTTCAGATCCGGATTGTGGCTAAGGCTCAAGTGAGTCTTAACCATCATCGTCGCAAAGTCCTGCATCTCGGGGTTGGACTCCACCCACTTCGCCTTGGCCTCCGCTTCCGGCGTCCAGGAAACACCGTCGGCACCGTAGACTTCCTTAGCAATTACTTCTACACGTTGGCGGAACGGCATCTCGAGCGGGTAGAGGAACTTGAAGTTAGGTTTATCCTTGCAGGCATCCATTACCACGTCGGCCAGCTCGAGGGCGCCGTCGCCGCCTTTGAGCCAGTGCTCAGACACGGCGCAGCGGGCACCGGCCTGTTCCACCATGCGCCGCACCAGGGCTATCTCGTCCTTGGTGTCGGTGTGGAAGGCGTTAATACAGACCACCGGGTTGGCGCCCGATTTCTTGACGATGCCTACATGGTGCAGCAGGTTCTCCACGCCTTTTTCTACCAGCCCCAGGTTTTCCTTGGTGTATTCTTCCGGCAGGGGCCGCCCCGGAACCACCTTGGGTCCGCCGCCATGCATCTTCAGCGCCCTGATGGTAGCCACTACCACCGCCACGTCGGGAACCAGACCACTAAGGCGGCATTTCACGTTCCAGAACTTCTCATAGCCGATGTCAGCGGCAAAGCCGCTCTCCGTAACATGGTAGTCGAACATCTTCAGGCCCAGATAATCGCCGATGATCGAGGACTGTCCTACGGCAATATTGGCGAAGGGACCAGCATGAACCATACACGGCTGATATTCGACGGTGCACATTAAGGTGGGGTTGATGGCATTGCGCATCCAGGCGCACATTGCACCGTCCACTTCGAGGTCTGCGGTCGTTACCGGGTTGCCTTTCTTGTCAAAGGCCACGATGATCTTGCCAAGCCGCTCGCGCAGGTCCTTTAAGTCGCGCACAATGGCCAGGATGGCCATTAACTCCGAGCTCACCGTGATCTGGAACTTCGAAGGCATCATAAAGCCGTCCATCTTGCCGCCCAGGCCGATGACAATGTTGCGTAACGCCTGGGCGCAGAAGTCAATAGCCCAGCCCATTTCCACCCGCTTGGGGTCGATGTCCAGCCGCTTCAGATTACGCTTGGCAAGTTCGGCATCGTCGTAGTTGGCTTCGTGTTGCATGCGCGCGGTGAGGGCCACCATCGCCAGGTTATGGGCGTTGGTAATGGAATCGATATCGCCGGTCAGGCCAAGGGAGAATTCAGTCATGGGAATGAGCAAGGCGTTGCCGCCGCCGGCCGCCGTACCCTTAATATTCATCGTTGGGCCGCCGGAAGGCTGCCGGATACAGCCGCCTACGTTCTGGCCCCTTTTGCCCAGGCCTTCTAGCAACCCCATAGTCGTAGTGGTCTTGCCCTCGCCCAGAGGCGTAGGGGTGATGGCGGTCACGTCTATATACTTGCCGTTTGGTCTATCCTTTAGCCTTTGATAAATTTTCATGAAGTCGAGCTTGCAAATGCGACCGTAAGGGATGATCTCATCTTTTTCCAGGCCCAGTCGCTCGCGCCATTCCTCAGGCGTGGGCATGTTCTTCTCGGCTTCTTCGGCGATTTGCCAATCGGCCAGTTTGGTGGCATCATAAGCCATGCTTTATCATCCCCTCTTCCCAATGGTATGGCCCATG
>JACIYD010000180.1 GCA_014360105.1 Clostridia bacterium | reverse complement strand
GCGTAGACCAGGCCGCCCTTGAGAAAGTTGACTTTACCCCAAAACTCCAGTTCCTCAGGGTTGAAGTGTTCCTCGTCCAGACTCAGCGTGCGCATCATTTCCCGGGGAAAATGTCCCTGATATTGCAGATTGTGAATGGTGAGCAAGGTGGCGATACCGCGGTAATAGGGATCGTCGGCGAGCTTCAGGCGCAGGAACACGGGAACGAGAGCGGTCTGCCAGTCGTTGCAGTGAATGACATCCGGGCGAAAGTTGAGGCGGGGCAGCATCTGCAGCACCGCCTTGCAGAAGAAGTTGAAACGCGCGCCTTCGTCGGGATAACCGTACAGGGCGTCGCGATAAAAGTACTTATAGTTATCTACCAGATAAACCGGTACGGGCGGCTGGTCTCCTTGGCGCACAGACGGCAGGGTCGTCTTGCGGACGATGGCCGTCTCATAGCTGCCGTCCATTTCCACCGGCAGGTCTACCAGATAATCGGCCCGGCGAATAAAGCGGTAACGCGGCATCGCCACTCGGACGTCAAGCCCCCTTGCTGCCAGGGCCTGGGGCAGGCTGCCGGCAACGTCGGCCAAACCGCCGGTTTTGGCTAGCGGGGCAACCTCGGAGGAAAGAAAGAGGACGTTCAGCCTTTGTTTGGCCATGGGCATCCCTACTCCGCACGATAGAATTCCCCGGCCATTTCGGGCGGGGTAGGGTTGATGTACATCCCGGTACCCAGTTCAAAGCCGGCAATGATGGTCACCCGGGGGAGAAGCTCTAAGTGCCAATGGTAACTGGCGTGGTAGTCGCCGCCGCGATAAGGCGCAGAATGCAGGAGGAGGTTAAAGGGGGGGTCGTGCATCTCGGTAAAAAGCCGGCGGGTGATCGCCTGCAGCGCCCCGGCCAGAGAAAAAAGCTGGGCCTTGGTGGCCACGGCAAAGCTTTCCTGGTGCCGCCGGGGCAAAAACCAGACCTCCAACGGAAACCGGGAGGCAAAGGGACAAAAGGCCACGACGTTTTCGTCCCGCCAGGCGAGTCTTGAGCCTTCGCGTTCTTCTTTCTCGAGCGCGTCACAAAAAAAGCAGCGCCCGTGCTCCGCGTAATAGTCCCCCGTATTGGCCAATTCGGCTGCGAGCGTTACCGGTACCAGTGGCGTGGCGATCAACTGCGAGTGCGGGTGTTCCAGGGAAGCCCCGGCAACGGCGCCGTGGTTTTTGAAGATCTGGGTATAGGCGAGATTCCGGTTCTCGCCGAGGCCGATATAGCGGTCCTGCCAGCTACGCAGGGCCAGCAAAATCTCGTCCGCCTCTTGCGTGGCAAAGGAGCGCTCGTGGTCGGGTGTTTCAATGATCACCTCGTGCGCGCCGGCTCCTTCAACGGCATGAAAAAAATCGCGGCGTATGGTGGCACCGGCCGCCGCCTCGGGGTTAAGTGCCGGGAACTTGTTGGGCACCACCCGCACCTGCCAGCCGGGCGAGTCGGGTACCGTGTCTTTCGGGCGGTAGGCCATCACCTCGGGTGGGGTTGCCTTTTCGTTACCGGGACAGAAGGGGCATTCCTGCCCCTCTTTTCTCGGCAGGCGCGGCGGGGCGAAGTTAGAAGGACGCTTGGCCCGCTCCGTGGCAATGATGACCCAGGTTTTGGTCACCGGCTCATAGCGCAGTTCGGGCATCCATCTAAGACTCCTCGCAAGGCAGATTAACATTCATAGCGTGGCCGCAGAACTGGGCCAGTATGCCAGCAAGATTTTTCCTCAGACCAGCGGCATAAAAGGATAGGCTGTTCTTCAGAATATGGTTTGGAGTGAATTTTAACCAGCAGGAGTGAGGTCGCTTGCGCGTCCTGATGCTTACCTGGGAGTATCCGCCCCATCAGGTAGGTGGCCTGGGGCGCCACGTGGCGGGTCTGAGCCAGGCCCTGGGGGAACAGGGGCAGGAAGTGCATGTTCTGACCCGGGGAGAGGAGGGGGAGGTAAGGGATGGGCGGGTCTGGGTGCACCGTGTCCAACCCTATACCCTCAACAGCCTGGATTTTCCCACTTGGGTCCTCCAGATGAACGTGGCCTTGCTAGAGCGGGCGATGACGACCGGGGAGCGTTACGGTCCCTTTCACCTCCTCCATGCCCACGACTGGTTGGTTGCCTTCACCGCCCGGGCCCTGAAACATGCCTGGCGCCTCCCGCTGGTGGCAACCATCCACGCCACCGAAGCCGGGCGCAATCAAGGGTTATACAACGACCTGCAGCGCTATATCTCCGGCGTTGAGTGGTGGCTTACTTACGAAGCCTGGCGGGTGATCGTTTGCAGCCGGCACATGCGGCGCGAGGTGCAACAACTTTTCCAGTTGCCCGAGGACAAAGTGAAGATCATTCCCAATGCGGTAAACGAGGAAGCGCCGCCGCCCATCGAGCCCTGGTTCCGGGAGCGTTACGCCCACCCGAGCGAAAAGATCGTTTTCTTTGTGGGCCGCCTGGTGCGCGAAAAAGGGGCGCAGGTGCTGCTCGAAGCCGCCCCCATGGTTCTCGCCACCTGCCCCGAGGCCAAGTTCGTCATCGCCGGCGAGGGGCCGCTGAAACAGAGCCTCGCGGAACAGGCGGCGGCCCTGGGCCTGGGGCCTAAGGTTTACCTTACCGGCTACATCGACGATGCGACGCTGCTGAAGCTCTACCGTTGCGCCGCCGTAAGCGTCTTTCCCAGCCTCTACGAGCCCTTTGGCATCGTCGCTCTGGAGGCGATGGCCGCGGGGACGCCGGTGGTGGTGAGCGATACCGGGGGGCTGGGCGAAATTGTGCGGCACGCGGAAACGGGCCTCAAGGCCCTGCCGGGAAATGCCTTTTCCCTGGCCAACCAGATTACCTATCTGCTGCAGCACCAAGAGCGCGCGCGGGAAATGGCCCAGCGGGCGCGGGAAACGGTGAGGAGGCTCTATAACTGGCCCAACATGGCCTCCTTGACCTTGCAGGTTTACCAGGAAGTACGGCGGGCATACCGGCAAAGCGCGTGGGGCAGCAAACGGCAGGGGCGGGCTACGGCGGCTGCCCGCGCGCCGTACGATCTGGCCGGCCGGCGGATGGCGGTGCTGGGCGCGCGCTACACGGCCACGGGGAGGCAGGGCGGCCCGTGAAGGCGGTGATCATGGCCGGTGGCGAGGGGAGCCGTCTGCGCCCCCTAACTTGCGACCGGCCCAAACCGATGGTCCCGGTGGCGAACCGGCCGGTGATGGCCTATACCGTGGAACTGCTCCGTCGCTATGGCTGGCGCGAAATCGCCGTGACCTTGCAGTACCTACCGCGGGCGATCACCGACTACTTCGGCGACGGGGCCGAGTACGGCGTTAACCTCCACTATTTCCTGGAAGGAAGCCCGCTCGGGACGGCCGGGAGCGTCAAGAACGCCGCCTCGTTTTTGGACGAAACCTTCATCGTGGTCAGCGGCGATGCCCTCACCGATTTTCCCCTGGACCAGGCGGTGGCCTTCCACCGGGAGCACCGGGCGCTGGCCACGCTGGTGCTCACCAGCGTGGAGAACCCGCTGGAATACGGTCTGGTCGTTACCGACGGCACGGGCCGGATCCAGCGCTTCCTGGAAAAGCCGGGTTGGGGGGAAGTTTTCAGCGACCGGGTGAATACGGGGATTTACATCTTGGAGCCCGAGGTGCTGCGCTTTATTCCCCCCAATCAGCCCTTCGACTTCAGCAAGGACCTCTTCCCCCTGCTGCTGCGCGAGGGCCTGCCCCTTTACGGCTGCCTCCTTAAAGGTTTCTGGTGCGACATCGGCAATTCGAAAACAGAAGTACCATCACAGGTCCTAAATCTGAGACAGTTCCCGAGTGGAGAAAGAGGGCAGCGCTGGCACCGCCAAGGTGCACAGCCTCCCACCTACGCGTAGGCGAGAAAACTGTGCGCCGCGCCGCCGAGTTTGCCCGGCAGAGAAGGCTGGCCCCTCTGATATCAAGGGCCGGCCTTCCTGCTTTCCAAAGGAAGTTTCGTTCGAGGTGGCCCTCGGCCGCGGCAGCCAAAAAATTTTCGCTTCAGGCGGGAACATTTGGCCGGGTGTCGGTGTCTAAGATAACTGACTTGGGCAAGAAAGGAGGGAGTCGCTAGGCGGGGAATTGCCATTACTGTACCCAGCCGGTAGGCGGATTACGAGCCGACGGAGCCGGGCATAGGGAAGAAAGGGCAGCCGTCCAATAGTTGGTTCCAGTACCCAGCTCGTGGGTTACGAGACGAGACAATTGAAGTGAGATCTAAGTAAGAAGGGAGGGGGTGATGCGCGAAGGGAA
>JACIYD010000018.1 GCA_014360105.1 Clostridia bacterium | reverse complement strand
CCAAATAACCTCCTTAAGCCTCCCCCGCACCTCCCCCAGCAGCCGTGCCGCCCGTTCGGCGTCCTGCGTCTTGGTATCGCTCACTACCACCAGAACCGTCTTCCTTACCAAGAGGGAACGGTGTTGCTCCACCAGTTCTTGCAGGGCCAGGTCAAGACGTGTCTGCCGGCCGCAGTATTCCTGGTGGCGCTCCAGACTCGCAGCCAATGCTTCCAAGGAACCGGCAGCCTCCTGGCGCAAGTCGAGTTCCCGCAGACGCTCCGCGAAAAGGAAACAGCGGGGCTGCCGCAGCGTGCGGCTCAGCCCGTAGAGGAGCTGCAGGGTGAAGGAGCTGTAGCGGGCCATCGAACCGGAGATGTCGCAGAGGAGCACGAGTAAAGGTTTTCGCGGGCGCCGCCGCCGGTACTTCAAGCAAAAAAGGGCACCGCCGAACCGGAGATTATACCGTAACGACCGCCGCAGGTCGACGGCGCGTGCCTTTGCACTCTGACGGTAGCGCCGGGCAATGCGTGTCGCCAGGCGCCGCGCCAGCACGGCTACCAGGGCTTGAGCCCGTGGTAAGTCCGCCGCAGCGATTTCCTGGACATCCTGGCGCCAAAGACCGCAGTTCCTTTCCACCCAGAGGGCAAGCGGGTTTTTTTCCCCATCTTCTGGCCACGCCGCCTCGCCGGCGCCCCGGTGTTGGCGCCGCAGGTAGGCGAGGTGGCTGCGCACCAATTGGGTGACCAGCGGGCGGAAATGGTGGTCGACATTCTTACCGGTGGAAGTGGCCTCGAGAAACTGCTGCAGGCGCGTCTTTTCTTCGGGCGCGAGGCTGACGTACAGGAGTTTATCTTCCTCGGGCAGGGCAAGGGGTTCGCCCTGGAAGACCAGTTCCGCCTCCGCCTTGGCCAATTCCTGATGTCGCTTTGCCTGCGCCTCCTTCACCTGACGCACCAGCTCGTTGCGGACCGCAGGAGGAGCGAAGAAGGCGCGAAAAGCCTCTTCAAAGACGGGAACGTCCTTGGCCTCCTTCACCAGCGTCGCCCGTAGCGCGGCCCTCACCTGCTCCCGGTCGGTAAAGCCTATAAAACAAAGGGCTTGCAACGCGTCCATTACTTCGGCCGTGCTGATGCGCAATCCCGCCCGCCGCAGCAGGTGTACGAACTCTAGCATCCGGCCTTCCGGCCCCGCCACGCCGCATCACCGCTAGCCCGCCTGTAGCGCGCGCCGGCAAAGCTGAGCACTCCCTACGGTCCCACGGAAGAGCTCCTGGTCTTCCCTCTCTTTAAGAAGCACGTTCAGCGTCTGGTCGATCAGTTCGGGTGTGAGGCGGCCCTCACCCAGCAGGAGCAGAGCCTGTGCCCAGTCGATGGTTTCGGCAATGGCGGGTTTTTTCTTGAGGGCGAGCTCTGCGCGCAGGTACTGCACGGCCGCCGCCACCTGGCGGGCGAGGCGCTCGCCGATGCCCGGCACTTTCACCTGAAGAATGCGCGTCTCCTTTTCCAGGCTCGGGTAGTCGATGTAAAGGAAAAGGCAGCGCCTTTTGAGGCCGTCGGAAAGCTCCCGCTGGGCGTTGGAGGTCAGCACCACGATCGGGATGCTCCTCGCGGTAACGGTGCCCAGTTCCGGAATGGATACCTGAAAATCCGAGAGGACTTCAAAAAGAAAAGCTTCAAACTCTTCGTCCGTCTTATCGACCTCGTCGACGAGGAGTACCACCTTCTTCTCGGCGCGGATAGCCTTTAAGAGCGGGCGTTCGAGGAGGTAAGCTGGGGTAAAGAGGTCTTGTTCGTCCAATCCCGCCGCCGTCTCGCGTGCCAGTTGGATGCGCAACAATTGCCGTTGATAGTTCCATTCGTAAAGTGCCTTGGCCTCATCCAAACCCTCGTAACATTGGAGCCGCACCAGTTCGGTAGCAAAAACCCGGCTGAGCACCTTGGCCACTTCCGTCTTGCCCACGCCGGGCGCGCCGGTGATGAGGAGGGGCTTGCCCAACTTGATGGCGAGGTAAAGGGTGGTTACCAGTTCACCGTCGCAAATGTAGCCTTCCGCTTCCAGGGCGCGCCGCAGGTCTTCAAGGCTGAGTTTTGCCGCATCCAAGGGCACGGGCATTCCTCCCTACGACTACGACCGGGCTCCGCCCCTATTCTATCACTTTAAATCGCACAAAAAAAGAGAGGTTTTTAACCCTCTCCTTGCTCTGCCGCTTCCGGGCTGGCGGGTTTCTCTGCCTTTATCCCCAGCCACTTGAGATAGGCCAGCCAACGAAGATGCTTTTCTGTCGCCTGGCCGTCTTTTTCTTCCTCTTTCGCGAGCAGGCTGACCACGGCCTCGCTCATAGGTAGCACCCCCCACTCCTTGTCGCCTTTTTAGGAGTCTAACATGAAAGTATGACAAATGCAAGTATTTTTTCAGCTTACAAATTACAACGGCTTGCGTTTCCCTCACGCGAGTATAGACACCCCAACGTCTCATGCGAGGTACCGGCCAAGGTAGGCTACCAGTAACCCCACTGGAGGCGCTGGTACCGCTGATAGCACTTGGGGCAGAGGGTGCGCAGCTCAAGCGCGTCAGGTACCGGCTGGATCTTGCGCCGGCGGAAAAGCTTGCCGCACCCGGCACAACGGCCGACTTCGGCCACCCGTACCATAATCCCACCATCTTTCTTTTTCCTTAGCGTGCCCTACCGCGGCGACTCCTATGCTCGTCCCGCCGCACCAGTGATCACAGCCCCACCTGCTCCAGGAGGCGCCGTACCGCTTGCACCGCGGGCGCGCCTTCCGGTAAGTCCACCAAGGGCCGCCCCGCCAGGTCGCGTGCGATTATCTCTTGGTCCAGGGGGACCGTCCCCAAAAGCTCGAGGCCGGTGGCCTCGATTTCTTCCCGCAGGGGTTCCAGGCCGTTCTCCACCCGGGTTACCACCAGGTAAAGCCGGTCGATGGGGGTCTTTAGGGAATCAACGATGGCTTTGACCCGGCCTGCCGCACGCACGCCCCGCGCCGTAGCGTCGCTCATCACGAAGAGGATGTCCGCGCGCGGGATGGTCCGCCGGCTGAGGTGCTCCAAACCGGCCTCGGCATCGACCACCAGGAAATCGTAATTGGCCGCTAGTCTTTCCAGGTACTGGCGCAAAAGATCGTTGGGGTAACAATAACAGCCGGGACCCTGTGGCCCCCCCATCACCAGCAAGTCCACCGCCGGTGTTTCAATCAAGCATTGCTGCAAGCGGTACTGCACGTAGAGATCCTTGGTCATGCCGGGCGGGATGCTACGCCCGTCCTTGACTTCCTCCAGCATATCGGCCACCGCGGCGGTGAGCGGCACCCCCAGGGCTTCATTGAGGTTGGCGTTGGGGTCGGCATCAACGGCGAGAATGCTGCCCCTTTGCCGCCGCACCAAATACTGCAGCATCAGGGCCACGAAAGTGGTTTTCCCGGTACCGCCCTTGCCGGCAACCGCCAGGATCTTCGGCATGCAACACTTACCCGGACGGCACGCTGCCGCCGGGCGCTCACCCCTTCCCGCTTATTTCGCCCGATCTGCCTCCAGACAATCACGGCAGACGCCGTAAAACTCCAGCCGGTGGGAGCGCACCAGGTGGGCTTCCTTCAGCGCCAGTTCTTCTTCGAGCTCGGTACGTACGGGCAGTGCTACATCCAGCACCCGGCCGCACTTCTCGCAGACAAAATGGTAGTGATTATGCGGGTTACCGTCGTAACGGCTGAAGGTACTGCCGTAACTCAGTTCCATGATTTCGCCCGCACCCTTGAGCACGCTCAGGTTGCGGTAAACCGTGCCCAGGCTAATATCCGGCAACTGCTTGCGTGCTTGTTCGTAAACCCAGTCGGCCGTAGGATGGGTGTTGGTACTGCGGAGGATCTCCAGAATGAGCTTCTTCTGGCGCGTCACCCGCTGTCCCGCCCGACCCATATCCTCTCCCCATTTCCCTTGATAATAATCGTTATCGGCCGGTACCAATATAGCACTTTCCGCCTGCGGCCGTCAATCTGCCGCCCTGCCTGCGCCTAAACAAATAAACGCCGGCCTACCGCCAACGCGTGGTAAGAGAAATAAACGGCAAGGGTCAGGAGGAAGACCCCGCAGCCACCCATGAGCCAGCGGTAAGCCCCCCGGCTGAGCCAGCGTCGCCCCGAGACCACTACCAGAGAAACCAGCGTATACCACCCGAGGTCCCCCAGCACGTGACCCAGGTAAAAGGCGGTAATACCCGCCGTCGCCACCGCCTGGGCCTGCACCAGCATGGCCGCTCCGATAGTAGCCCACCAGAGTTCCCAGTAGGGATTGACTACCGTGGTGACCATTCCGGCCCACACCGAAGCAAACCACCGGTCCCGCGCATCGCTCCCTACGGCTGCGGCGTCATCCCACGGCAGGGAAGCGGGTGGCCGCCAGGTCACCCTTAAGAGATCCAGGCCGAGGATACCGAGAACACCCCCGCCGGCCAGGCTTAAGCAAAACTCCACCAGCGGCAGGGTCAAGACGTGTTGTAAGCCTAAGAGGAGCGCAACCACCAGGGCCAGCTCCAGCACGGCGTGACCGAGCACGACCAGGGGGCCAGCACACACACCCCGGTGCAGGCTTTCGTTGATGGTGATCGTCAAAAGCGGCCCGGGCATGAGGGCCCCCGAAAGGCTGACCACCCAGGCGGCGGCGAAGAGTCCCAAGATAAGCAATTCCTCTTATTCCCCCCTCTGAACTTCCCCGTACCCCGTTGCTCCCAGGCTTATAATCTTCGCGAGTTGGACCGCCGTAACAGCCGGGGCCATGGATAGATGGGCAAGTGCGGTCTTCGGCGAGCCGGCTTTTCGCGCAAGCGACAACCCGAAGGCCAGGGATGGCCAAGCAAGCCGAGCTGGTCACGGCGGCATCGAGGGCGCGCAGGGGCTGCGGGCCCGCCTCAAGCTCGAAGCTCGAGCACCGGTATCGCCCGCAAGCCTCATGACAGCGAGGAAGCCGAAGACCGCAAGAGGCGAACTGGGGATAACCCGGCCCGTGGGCACCTTGACACGGTTATAGCGGCACCAATTCCGCCCGGCGGCGCCTGAAGCGGACATAGGAGCGGTAGCCGACACGGCGGGCCAGCGCCGCAGCCCGCCACAGCTCCCGCCCTACTTCCGCGGCCCGGTGCGCGTCGGAACCGAAAGTGATGGGGATGCCCCGGGCCAAACAAGCGCGCAACAGCTCCTCGGCGGGGTAGATTTCCGCCGCCGGCTTAAAAAGCCCGGCGGTGTTAATCTCCACCGCCAGGCCGGCGTCGGCGATTGCCTGCAGGGCGGCCGCGGCCAGTTCCACCACCGGGCGCCGGCTGCGGTAGCCGAATACCTTCACCAGGTCCAGGTGGCCGATGACATCGAAAAGGCCGCTCTGCGCCGCCTGCGCTACGACCCGAAAGTACTCCCGGTAGAGCTCGTCTATCTCCCAGGCCTGGTAGCCCTCGCGGTAATCCGGGTGGTCGAAAGGCCACCCGTCGAGGTCGTGCACCGAGCCGATCAAGTAATCGAAAGGATAGCGCGTCGCGAGCGCCCGGATTTCCCGGAGGCGTCCCGGCCGAAAGCTGACCTCGAGACCCAGGCGAAGGGATATGGGCCTATTCCCCCGGCAGGCGGAAGCCCAGACCTCGCCGTCAAACCGGTGGAGCAATTCGTCGTGTTCGGCCAGCCCGAGTTCGGCCAAGCCCGCTTTGTGTGCCTGCAAGGCGAATTCCTCGAGCCGTCCGAGCGTGAACTCGCCCTCCCCATGGCCCAGCGCGTGCACATGGTAGTCTCCAAGCGTAGCAACCACCCTGCACCACTCCCTCCCGCCCGCACATAAACCGTCCCCATTATAACCCAGGGCCGGCGGCCGTACAAGCGCTGCGGGATCTGGGTTAGCGAAATTCCAATTTCTGCTCTGGGGGGTGGACGGTGTGAGAGGCAATCAGGCGGGATTCCGTGGGCAGGGGTCGATGCCACACCCTGCAACGCGAACGTGCTGCCCGACCGGCCGGCTTTAGTATTCCGCCGGCAGTGCCTTTAATTGGCCGAGGGTAAACACCGGGCCGTCCAGGCAAACGTACTTGCTGCCGAGGTTGCAGCGGCCGCACTTGCCAAGGCCGCACTTCATGCGCCTTTCCAGGGTGGTAATGACCTGGTCATCGCGGTAGCCCATGCGCTCCAGGGCCTGGAGCACGAACTTGATCATCACCGGCGGACCGCAGGTAATGGCCACCTTGCCTTGCGGGCGGGGGTTCAACTGCTCGAGCAGCGCGGGCACAAGCCCGACCGGCCCCTGCCAGCCGGCGTCGCCCGCGTCCACGGTCACGTGCACGGCCGTGCCCGGTGCCTGGGGCCAGTGCCGGAAGAGCTCCTCCTTGAAAACCAAGTCGGCCGGGGTGCGGGCGCCATAAATGATCAGGAGTTCGCCGTAGTCCGGGCGGTGCGCCAGGCAATAATTGATCAGGGAGCGCAAGGGCGCCAGCCCGATGCCGCCGCCGATAAAGACAAGGTCCTTGCCCTGCAGTTCTTCCACCGGAAAACCGTTACCATAGGGACCGCGTATCCCCACCGCCTGGCCTACCTCGGCCTCGTGCAGGGCGGTGGTAAGCTGACCCACTTTCTTGATGGCGAACTCGAGGTGTGCCTCCCCCTGCCCACTTACGGAGAACATGCCCTCGCCCACCGGCAAGAGAGAGAGCATGGCTAACTGCCCCGGCCGCGGTGCGAAGGGCTTGCCCGCCGCGGTGACGAGGTGAAAGGTCTTCACGTCCGGCGTTTCTTCGATGATTCTCTCGATGCGGGCGATAACCGGAACGTAGGGGTTAGACATGCGTGCCCACCTCCTGCACCTTCTTCAAAACGGCGGCAATATCCAGGTTGACCGGGCACTTCAGGAGGCAGCGGCCGCACCCAACGCAACCAAAGACCCCAAAGCGCTCCGGCAGATAACACAGCTTATGCAGGAAGCGGTTGCGCACCCGCTCCTTTTTCGTCGGCCGGGGGTTGTGGCCGCCCGCCATCAAGGTATATTCGGGGAACATGCAGGAATCCCAGCAGCGGTAACGGTAACCCTCTGTGCCGCGGTCGGCGCTCTGGACGTCAAAGCAGTAACAGGTGGGGCACAGGTAAGTGCAAATGCCGCACCCCAGGCATTTCTGGTAAAGGTTATCCCAGAGCGGGTGATCGAACATGGCCGCCAGTTTCGCCGGCACCCCGGCGGCCGTCACTTCCAGGAGAAATGCGGGTGGTGCCGGCCAGTCCAAGGCGGGCTCTTGTGCCAGCACGCCTTGTGCCTGGGCCAACAGCTCCTCCCCTTTGGCCGTTTGCGCCCGCACGAGATAACCGCCTTCTAGCGGGAGGAGGAGCACGTCCGCACCGGGCGCCGCCAGGGGATCGAGCCCGAAGGCACGGCAAAAGCAGGTGGGCGCCGCCTCGCGGCAGGCCAGCGCCACGAGGGCGCTCGCTTCCCGCCGCGCCCGGTAGGCACAATCGACATAGCCACCATCAAGGAAGACCTTGTCCATGACCGCGACCGCCGCCACGTCACACGGCCGCAGGCCGAAGACAATCTGCCTTGCCGCAGCGGCGGGAGGCTCGCTCTCGCTGATGACCGCTCCTTCCGCTTCCACGCGGTAATGAAAAAGCTTTTCCGTCTGGGGCAGAAACAAACCCTTGGCCGCTAAAAGCGTTGGCCCCGGGGTAAGGCGCAGGCTCTTTTCCTCCCAGACGGCCAAGCAACTGCCCCATTCCTCCTCTACCGGCACCCAGAGGCGGCCCTGGGACTGCAGCGCGGCCAGAAAGGCCGGCATCGCCTCGTCTTTGAGCCAGGGCATTCCGCCACCCCCTCAGGCAAAATGATCCGGGTCGTCAGGCTGCCAGAAACTCAGGGGCGGCAGGCCTTCCAGGTCCAACCCGGCCCCCTTGAAGCCGAACAGTTCCTCCAAGTCCTTGGCCAGCTTCTCGTTCAACGCCATCAGCGGCAGGCCGACGGGGCAGACCCGCTCGCACTCGCCGCACTCGATGCAGCGGCCGGCGACGTGCAGGGCCCGCACCAGGCCGTAAAACCAGTTGTTGGCCGGGTCGACCTCTTTGGCGAGCCACGTCGGCCGGGCCAGGTCGAAAAGGCAGGCGGTACAATTGCAGGCCGGGCAAACATTGCGGCAAGCAAAGCAGCGCAGGCAGCGGCGGAAATGTTCCCGCCAGTAACGAAAGCGCTCCTCCACCCCTTTCGCCTCCAGCGCCTTCACGGCCGCCCTGGGGGCAAGCGGCGGCCGTGGCGCCACGGTCTGGGCCAGGAGTTCGTCGTAAAGCACCGGATTGGGGTAAAGGCAATGCTGGCATCGGCGGGCCGGGGGAAGTTGGGCGCTTTCCCGGCCGGTGGTACGCGCCGCTTCCGGGTCTTTAAGACCCGGGCAGGGAATACCCAGGAGGTATACCCGCTCCCGGACCAGTTGCCTGTCTTGAATAAGGCGCACCACCGCCCTGGCGTCACAACCCTTGACGAAAAGGCCGACGCGCTCCTGCCCGTAGCGGTCGTCCAGCAGGTAGATTGCCGGGTTGGCCAGGCAGAAATCGTCCCATACGAGGCGGTCGGCCTCCTCCGGCTGCCTGATAAAAACCGGCGGCGACTGGTACCAGAAGGTCCCCTTTTCCCAGCCGATCACCTGCTGCACCTCGCCGCCGGCCAACAGCTCTTTCGCCCGCCGGCGCATCCTGAGCGTCACCTCGTTCTCCGGCATCACGCATCCCCCAGCTTCCTGCTCGGCCCCACGCGGCGTACTGCCTCGGTTAATTCCGCAACGACCCGGGCAAAGCGCGCCCCTTCCGCGCCGGAAACCCAGGCAGCGCGGAAACGCTCGGGCTCGATGCCGACGTAACTCAAGAGCCGCTCCAGCACCAGGAACCGGCGCCGGGCGTGGTAATTGCCACTAACATAGTGGCAGTCGCCGGGATGTCAGCCGGCCACCAGCACGCCGTCCGCGCCCTGCTGGAAGGCCCGCAGCACGAACTGCGGGTTAATGCGGCCAGAGCAGGGAACGCGGATGAGGCGTACGCTCGGCGGGTAACTCGTACGGTTCAGCCCGGCTAAATCTGCACCGGCGTAGGCACACCAGTGGCAACAAAAGGCCACGATTTTCGGCTCCCAGGCCGGCTCTAGCGGCATAGCACGTCCACCTCCGCCACTAGCTCTTCGTCGCTGAAACCCTTGAGCCGCATCGCCCCGGTACGGCAGGCAACGCTGCAGGCGCCGCAGCCCTGGCACAGGCCGGCGTTGACCTCGGCCACCTGGCGCGAGCGCATCCCACCCGGCCCCCGCTCCGTCACCGTCTTTAACGCGATCGCCTTGTAAGGGCAGACGGGCACGCAGAGGCCGCAGCCGGAACACCAGGCCGGCTCCACCTCGGCGGTAGTGGGGTCGGCCACCAGTTGGTCTTTACCCAGAAGGGTGATGACCTTGGCCGCCGCCGCCCCGGCCTGGGCAACGCTATCGGGAATGTCCTTGGGGCCCTGGCAGGCGCCGGCAAGAAAAACGCCGGCGGTATGCGTTTCTACCGGGCGAAGTTTGGGATGGGCCTCGGTAAAGAACCCGTTCTGATCGGTGGCCAGACCGAGCATCCTCGCCAGTTCCTCCCAGCCCCGGCTGGGCACCATGGCGGTCGCGAGTACCACCAGATCGGCCGACACTTGCACCGGCCGGCCCAGGAGGGTATCCTCCCCTTTAACGATGAGCTTATCACCCGACTGATAAATGCGCGAGACGCGGCCGCGAACGTAGAGCGCCCCTTCGCGGACCGTGCGCCGGTGGAATTCCTCGTAGGCCTTGCCCGGGGCGCGTACGTCCATGTAAAAAACGATGGCCTGGGCACCGGGTATTTTCTCCAACACCTGGTGGGCGTGCTTGGCAGTATACATGCAGCAGGCGCGCGAACAGTAGGCCTTGCCCTTGGCCTCGTCCCGGGAGCCGACGCACTTGATAAACACTACCGTCTTGGGCTCCTTGCCGTCGGAGGGGCGGACGATGCGCCCGCCGGTGGGGCCGGAAGCGTTGTTCAGGCGCTCGAAGGCGAGCCCCGTAATAACGTCCGGGTGGCGGCCATAACCGTACTCCCCGTAAAGCTTCTCCCACGCCACCAGGTCGTAGCCGGTGGCGACGACGATGGCACCGAACTGCTCCTGCACGATGGTGTCTTCCTGTTCGTAGTCGATGGCCCCGACGGGGCAGACGTTGGCGCATGCCCGGCACTTCCCCCTGCTCCTGGTGAAGTGGCGGCAGTTAGCCCGGTCAATCACCGGGACGTTGGGTACCGCCTGGGGGAAGGGGAGGTAGATGGCTTTACGTTCACCCAGCCCCTGATCGAACTCGCTCGGCACCTTCGTGGGGCATTTCTCCAGACAGGTGCCGCAACCGGTGCACTGCTCTTCCCTGACCGCCCGGGCCTTCTTGCGGATGGTGACCCGAAAGTTGCCTACGTAGCCTTCGACGGCCTCCACCTCGCTGTAGGTCATCATTTTGATTTGCGGGTGCTGCGCCGCAGCAACCATTTTGGGCGTGCTGATTCAGGCCGAGCAGTCGAGCGTGGGAAAGGTCTTGTCCAGCATTACCATCTTGCCGCCGATGGTCGGCTCACGCTCGACAAGCACCACTTCATAGCCGCCCTCGGCGATGTCCAGGGCGGCCTGGATCCCGGCAATGCCGGCGCCGATGACCAGGGCCCTCTTGGTTACCGGAAGGTAATACTCTTGCAAAGGCCGGCCGTACCGCGCCTTGGCCACCGCCATGGAGACGAGATCGATGGCCTTTTGCGTCGCCCTTTCTTTATCCCCGGGATGTACCCAGGAGCATTGTTCCCTCAAGTTGGCCATTTCGCAGAGGTAGGGGTTGAGGCCGGCGCGCTGCACCGTTTTCCGGAAAGTCGGCTCGTGCAGCCGGGGGGTACACGCGGCCACCACCACCCGCTCCAGCCGGTGCTCCTTGATGCTCCGGCGGACCAGCTCTTGCCCGGGCTCCGAGCACATGTACTGGTAATCCGTGGCGAAGACCACGCCGGGCTGGCGGCGGGCCGCCTCGGCCACCTGCTTCACGTCCACGTTGGCCGCGATGTTGCTGCCGCAATGGCAAACGAAAACCCCCGTGCGCAAAGCCCTTCTCCCTCCTCAACGAGCCGCGTCCATACTCGCCAGTAAGGCCTCAGCACGGACAAAGTGCTTGGGCAAACCCAATTCCCCGGGGGAAGAACCCAAGGCGAAGCCCACCAGTTCGGTGAAATAAAATACCGGCAAGCGGTAAACCGTGCCAAAGCGCTTTTCCACCTCGGCCTGACGCATATCCAGATTAAGAAAGCATAAAGGACAGGCAACGACCAGGCACGCGGCGCCAGCCGCCCTGGCGCCAGCGTAAATGCCGTTCAACAGGTGGCAGGCCAGGTCGGGCCGCGTGGTGCTGTGGGCCGCCCCGCAGCATTCCGTTTTATGGGACCACGGCACGGCTTCCGCCCCCAGGGCCAGGAGAAGGCGATCCATACTCTGGGGATCTTCCGGGTCATCAAAGCCGGTGATCTCCGGCGGCCGCACCAGGAGGCAACCGTAGTAGCAGGCCGCCTTGAGGCCGGTCAGCGGCCGCACCACCTTTTCCCGAATCCTTTCCTCCCCCACGTGGTTGGCGATCAGTTCGAGCAGGGAGTATACCTCGCGGCGGCCCTGGTAATCCATGCGGATGAGGTCGGCCACCTCTTCCCGTACCTGGGCGGAAGTACGCACGGCGTGTACGGCGGCGCGCAAGCGGTTAAAGCAGGCGGCGCAGGGTACGGCCATGTCCAGGCCCCTCTGCTCGGCCAGGGCAAGATTGCGCGCCGGCAGGGCCAGGGCCAGCAGACGGTTGGTGTTATGGGCCGCCGAGGCGCCGCAGCAGTTCCAGTCCGGAAGTTCTTCCAGTTCAAGGCCGAGGTGCCTGGCCACGGCCAGTGTGGAGAGGTGGTATTCCAGGCCGGTGGCGTGCAAGGAACACCCGGGATAATAGGCGTATTTCACCGTGCCAGCCCTCCCCGCCGGCGGCAGCGGTTAAAAATCTCCTTAAT
>JACIYD010000179.1 GCA_014360105.1 Clostridia bacterium | reverse complement strand
TCTCGTCCACCCGGGGGACGGGGAGCAAGACCACTTCTGCTCTGGTAAAGGTCGGCTTGAGGAAGAGGTGGGCGTTGGGCTCTTCCACGTCGCAGTCGAGCACCTGCACCTTGGTCCCGTTGGCGGCCAGAGAGAGGGCGAGATTGGTGGCGACCAGGGTTTTGCCCGTTCCTCCCTTGCCGCTGGCAACGGCGATGATCACGGGTATCCCTCGCTGTCCAGCCAAAATTATGAACATATGTCCAATGTTTATCGTAGCACCTGCCGCGTGGGCCGTCAAGACCTTTTCCTTTAACCGGTATTAGCGAGGAATGCCATTGTTACTCTGGATCTGTGCACCCACGCGGGCCCACAACCCCGATTTTAATGGTTCGACACCCCTGGGCCGCGCTAGATAACCTTGTTTCCTCGATTTGCGTTTGCTATAATTAGCAAATGCTAGCTATCAGGCCGCCGTCGAGCAAGGCCTTTGCGACCGGTGCGGGCAATGCTGGAGGTTTGCGCGGCCGGGGGCCATTGTGGCGGTTGAGCCCCCGTCCGGAATCAAGGAGCCGCGGCGACGCAAGGAACGCCGGCCGGTGCCCCGCCGCCCCGATGGCTTCGGCGCTTCCTGCCGCCGGGGATAGGAGGAGATGGCTTGGCTCTGGTTCGTGTGCGCCGCCGGCTATGTGGCGGCAGGTAAAAGGCCGGATGGTGTCCAGGTTGTTGAAGCGGGAAATCACGCGCGGGAAGCGAAAGGAGAGCGCCGGTGAAAGCTAACGGCGGCGGCAGCGGCATAACGGGTATCCGGCAGGTCATTCCCGGGTGGGGCAACCTGGTCTTGCGCTACCTGCTGTGCGATCTAAACGGTACTCTGTCGCTGGACGGGCAGGTGCGAGCTGGGGTAAGGCAGCGGCTGGAACTGCTGGCCGCTAAATTGCAAATCTATGTCCTAACGGCCGACACTCTGGGCACGGCAGCCCAAGCATTAGGCGCGCTTCCGCTGCAGCTTAAGATAACCGGCGGTGAGGATAGCGCCGCGGCCAAGGTGCAGGTGGTCAGGGAGCTGGGGGCTAGCAGCGTGGCAGCCATCGGCAACGGCCGCAACGACCGGCTGATGCTGGCCGAGGCGGCGCTGGGTATTGCCGTCCTCGGGCCGGAGGGCGCCAGCCCTCTGGCGCTGGCGGCGGCCGACGTGGTCGTGCCTTCGATTGAGGACGCTCTCGACCTATTACTGCTTCCCGGGCGCCTTGAGGCGACCTTGCGGGGCTAGGCGATAGAATTAGCGGCCCTGGTCGCCGGCCTAACTTGCTAGGGTAGGGAAAGGCTCGTGCCGGCGTTGTTTAAAAAGAATGCGTCTTCGAAGACGGCGGCCAGCCTGGCCGCAGCGTAAAAGCCGGTACAGTGGGAGACCCCGAGCTTCGCCACGCCCATCTCCTTCAGGGCGGCAATGGTCTTGTCCAGGCGCTCCGGCGAGGCGCGCAAAAGATGCGTGCCCCCGATCACGGCGTAGATTCTTTCCCGGCCGGTAAGGGCCCGCGCGTGGTCCAGGGTATTAATAAGGCCGCGGTGGGCGCAGCCCAGGATGACCACCAGACCAAACTCGGCCTCGAGGATCAGGGCGAGGTCGTCGGCCAGGGGATCGGGGACAAAATTTTCGCCGTCCCGGAGAAGTAGAGAGGCGTCAATCTCTTCGTATGCCGTGGCCAGGGGAATCTCGCCGCTGGTGAGGATGTGCTCGCCGAGGCGGGTGGGCTCGCGCCGCAAGAGGAACCTTGCCCCCAGGCTTTCCAGCTCCGCGCGCTGAAAAGGGAGGCCGACGTACCTGGTGCCTTCTCCGGGCTCGAGGGCCCCTTGGCCTCGCCTGGCATACTTGGCGGCCCAGACGTCCGGGTGGGCCACTACTTGTACCTCTCGACCCATACGGCGCAGGAAGGCACGCAGACCGCCAGTGTGGTCGTAATGGCCGTGGCTGAGAACGATCCGGTCGATCATGCGAAGATCGAGGCCCAGTAACTGGGCATTATGGATGGCGGAAAAGCCGGCACCAGTGTCGAGCAGTATCCTTGAACCCTCGGCTTCCACCAGGATGCTTAACCCCCACTCGGCCAGGAAACCTGGGCCAGCCGTATTTTCGCTCAGGGTCGTTACCTTGATTTCCTTCATGTTGTCCTCCCCCGGTTTCTGCTCGTGGCGAACTGGGCTAGCGGAAGACGCCTTTTTATAGCGTATGCTAATAATAACATAAGCGAAGATTAAGGGCAAGATAGCATATGTCAATAACGGCTCGAAGGTACTGCCAGTGAAGATTGCCGTAACGGCGGCCGCGCCAGATTTGGGGGCTACCAGATCCTGGCGTCAGCGGGCGTGGAAGTGGAGAGAAAATCGGGACCGCGAACCATTTTTGTGCTGAAGCTGGTGGCTTGGCAGGAATCGGCGGGCGAGTGGCGAATTAACTCAGTAAGGCAACGGACGAAGGGCGACGTGGAGTCACCCCACAGCAGGGTGGATCGGCCCTGCGTTGGGGCCGGCCTTGAGCAGGATCGAGTAACCATGGAGGTTGCTGGCCTTTCGGCAGAAGGGCCTCCGTGGTTTTTCATTTCTTGCTCGGAAGAGGCGGGCTGGGCGCACGGTGCCAAAGCTCGAGAAGAATACCCCGTATCCCTTTTCCGGGCGTAAGGCACGGGCGTGGCGGCTGTTGGGGTACCTGCGGCCAGGGCGGCCCGCCGGTGACTTTCTCGATGAGGGGGAAAAATGACCATGGCGTCAACGATACCGGCCGCACAAGATCCCTTAGGCCAGGCTGAATTCTGGCAGGAGGCCTGGCGCCGCGAGCAAGAACGCTCCCTCTTCGCCCGCCAGCGGCCGGAGCGTGCCGGCCGGTCTTACTGGAACTGGCGGGCGGAGCGCTTTGCCTGTCGCGCCCAAGGAGCGGAAGGGCAGAGGCGGGTGGCCGAGTTCCTGCACTGGCTGGGGCACCAGGAGGGGCTGGGTCGGGAGATGGAAGCGCTGGATATCGGCTGCGGCCCGGGCCGCTATGCCCTGGCCTTGGCCAGGCGGGCTAAGCGGGTAGTGGGCCCTGGACCCGGCCGAGAACATGCTCGCCCTTTTGCAAGCGGCAGCAGCCCGGGAGGGCCTTGCCAACGTAGAGCCGGTGGCCCTTTCCTGGGAGGAAGTCGACCTTGGCCGACTGGGTTGGGAAAGGCGCTTCGACCTGGTGCTGGCCTCCATGTCCCCGGCCATCCGAGACGCGGCGAGTCTGGCCAGGATGACCATGGCCTCGCGCCGCCTCTGCTATTTTACCGGCTACGTGGAGCGCCGAGACCGCGCCTACGAAGAGCTTTGGTCCCAAATCATGGGCGGCAAGCTGCCGCCCTACAGCCGCGACTGTCTTTACATCTTTCACCTGCTCTACGCCTGGGGCTACTATCCTTCCCTGGAGTTTTCCAGCCGTACGGTGAGGAGGGACCTGCCGCCCGCGGAGGCGGTGGCCGAGCTGGAAGAGTTCTTCTGGCCTTTCCTGGAGATTGACGAGAAGGTGAGAGGAGAAATAGCAAGCTATGTGGCGGCCAAGACCAGCGGCGGCCTCTTTCGGGTGGAAAGGGAGGAGGTTATCGGCCGGGTTACCTGGAAGGTGGCGTAAGATGGCCTGTACGTCGGCGCCAGGCCGGGCCGTTTACTAGGCCATGAAGGAGGGTGAAATCGGGTAACCTGATACTGAGGCACCGGCGGAGAAGCGTTTCATGGGTGAGAAGGAGGTGGTAGGGGTGCCTGGGCGCATGGGCGGCGGTCGTGGCTGGCGCAGCGAGGGTGGTCAGGGCAAGAGGGCAGGACGCGGCGGTGCCGTCTGGCGCTTTCTGGCGGCGGTGGTGCCGCTCGCCATCGAAGCCTGGGTAGAGTGGCGCGCAAGACCGCGCAAAACCCGCAATGGAGAGAAATAACGGGCGCAGCAGCCATCGAGTCTTCGGCTCGCGAGAGGCAGCCAATTACAGCAGAATTGCAGTGCCCAGGTTCGCAAAAGGCTTCCGGGAATTCCCAAAACCCCGGAAGCCTTGATTTTCCTGGTGCGGCTGAAGGGATTTGAACCCCCACGGCCTTAACGGCCACTAGACCCTGAATCTAGCGCGTCTGCCAGTTCCGCCACAGCCGCGACCCGAGATTAGTTTAGCACCTCCCGGGCAAAACGTCAAGAGGCAGGAGCTCTGGCGTATCCCCACTTTTGTCGGGCGGTCTTTGGCTCACAGCGCAAGACTTTCAGGATCGCGGTGAGCCCAGCTTTCCGCGAGAGCGAGGGCGCAAGCCGAC
>JACIYD010000178.1 GCA_014360105.1 Clostridia bacterium | reverse complement strand
TTGCAGCAGTTGGACCTGATGGACCGCTTCGTCGAAGCGGGCGACCGGGATGCCGTGTCCCGGCGCATCGGTCAAGCGATTGACTGGGAGGCGGTACAGCGCGCAATCGAAATCCAATCTCGGGCTGGGCGCGATGTTGGGCGTCGGGCCACCCGGGAAAACTCTGATGGACTACCTAGGGGGCAAGCCGGCCGTAAGGGAAAAGCTGATGGCTATGCTCAAAGGAGAAGGAAGCGAGCGGGTAGAGCTGTTTACAGAAGAACTGGCTCTGGATAGCTTGCCTCTGGAATGCGTGCGCTGGGACGGACCCCTGGCCTTAATGCAGGTAGGGAAGATCGAGCACAGCATGGAGGGGTGCGCCTGCCCGATGGGGGCGGTGGCACGGGCCTTCCTGAACCGTCTGGCAGTGGGTGACGGACAGTGGGTCCTGGTGGACACCGAGGCCGGAGTAGAGCACTTTGGACGGGGAGTCCTGGAAGGTGTGGATGCTGTGCTGATGGTGGTGGATCCTTCCTACGATGCAGTTGTCCTGGCCGAAAAGGCTGCAAGACTGGCTCAGGAAGCGAAAAAGAGCTTCGGGGTAGTACTGAATAAGGTGGACGAGAAAACGGAGCCCGTTTTAAAAGAAATGCTGGCGGCTAAGGGCATCGAGATCAAGGGCGTTTTGCCTCATTCCCCGGCCATAGCCCGGGCAAATCTTCTGGGAGGCCCTCTGGACGCAGGCGCCCTGCAGAAGGAGGTAGACAGGCTGATGGGCGGGATTAGAGGGGAGTTAGGGCGACACTAGCCGTCACAACGATGTTCGGTAACCACGGGATGTGGTTTACCCGGCCGGTTCTTGCGGGCAGGTATGTCGGTTACGCAGAAATGTTCCCTACGAGATTTTTATACCAAAAAGGGAGGAGAAAGGAATGCGGACAAAAGCGCTGAAGGCAGGAATCCCGTTTATTGCCTCGTTGCTTGTTCTCTTTATGTTAAGCGGGTGCGGCGCTAAAACGCCAGAGCAGGAAACGGCGACGCCGCAAAAAGCCGTTGTTACCGACCTGGCCGGCCGGCAGGTGGAAGTTCCCGTTCCGGCAAATAAGGTGGTAGCCATCGGCCCCGGAGCCCTGCGGCTGGTTTGCTACGTCAACGGCGCAGACAAGGTGGTGGGCGTGGAGAACCTGGAAAAACAACAGCCCACCGGCAGGCCGTATATTTTAGCCCACCCCGAATTAAAGGATTTGCCCACCATTGGTCAGGGAGGGCCGAATTCCACGCCAGATTCCGAGAAGCTTGTCAGCGTCAAGCCCGATGTGATCTTCGTGGCCTCTCTGATTGACAAGGCGCAGGCGGACGAGCTCCAGGCCAAAACGCACGCCCCGGTGGTAATGCTGAGCTACGGGAACCAGGTGCCTTTTGATGAAGATGTTTACGAGTCCCTCCTGCTGATCGGCAGGATCAGCGGTAGCGAGAAAAGGGCGCGGGAAGTGGTTGACTACCTGCAAAAATGCAGGCAGGACCTGGGCGAGAGGACGAAAGACATCCCTGAAGACAAGAAGCCACGAGTCTACGTGGGTGCTTTGGGGATGAGGGGAGTTCATGGTATCGAAAGCACGGCGGCCAAATACGGGCCCTTTGTCGCTATTGGTGCCAGAAACGTGGTCGACGAAACCAGTAGTCGCGGAAGCGTAATGATCGAGAAGGAAAAGCTCCTGGCCTGGGACCCTGACATCATTTTCATCGACGAAGGCGGCTTAAGTCTTGTGCGAGACGACTATAAGAAAAACCCGGGCTTTTACCAGTCCCTGCAGGCCGTCAGAAAAGGCCAGGTTTACGGCCAGATTCCTTTTAATTATTATAACACGAACATCGACACTGCCATTGCCGATGCTTACTACGCGGGCAAGGTAATCTTCCCCGAGTGCTTCAAGGATATCGACCCGGCCAAAAAGGCCGACGAGATCTACCAGTTCTTTTTGGGTAAGCCTTTATATGAACAGATGGCGAAAGATTACGGTGGATTTAAGAAGCTGGATCTTGCCAGCCCGTAATATCCCGGGGAGATAGAAAAACATGCGGCAGGTAGCAATAGAAAACATCCCTGAAAGTTATCTGAAGTATATTCAAGGAAAAGTTTTCATCATTTGCCTGCTTGTCCTTTTAACTGCCCTGCTGGGTGTCTACGCCATCAACGCCGGGTCGGCGGAACTTTCGCCGGCCCAGGTGCTCCTGACGCTGCTGGGCAAAGCGGAGGGACGTTTAAATATCATTATCTGGAATATCCGGTTGCCCCGGGTGCTGGCGGCGGTCACTGCCGGGGTCGGGCTCTCCGTAGCAGGTTGCGTGATGCAAAACATCCTAAGAAACCCTTTGGCCTCTCCGTTCACCCTGGGGGTTTCGCAAGGGGCCGCCTTTGGGGCTGCCGTGGCCATTATTGCCCTGGGGATGGGGAGCACCCACAGCACCAGCGCTGATGCAGTCATCATTGACAACCCCTACCTGGTCACCATTTGTGCCTTTGTGGGGGCGATGGCGACGACCCTGGTGGTCCTCTTCCTGGCTCAGGTCAAGGGGGTCACTCCCGAGGCGATGGTCCTGGCGGGAGTGGCCCTGGGTTCCCTTTTTTCGGCCGCCACCATTATCCTGCAGTATTTTGCCAGTGACGTGCAGGTGGCTTCGATTGTTTTCTGGACCTTCGGCGACATTGGCCGGGCTTCCTGGCGGGATTTGGAAATCATGGCCGCGGTAACCGGCGCTGCGCTGCTCTACTTTATGGCCAACCGGTGGAATTACAACGCTCTGGACGGCGGGGAGGAAACGGCCAAAGGGCTGGGTGTTGATGTGGAGAGGATCAGATTGGCCGGGATGTTCGTGGCCTCCCTGGTCACGGCGGTAACTGTTTCGTTTCTGGGCATCATCGGCTTTATCGGCCTGGTCGGTCCGCACATGATGAGGAGGGCGCTGGGCAATGACCACCGTTTCCTGATCCCTGCTTCCAGCGTAATGGGAGGGCTTTTGCTGCTTGCTTCCGATACCCTGGCAAGGACCATTATCTCCCCGGTTGTTTTGCCGGTGGGGGCGATTACCTCCTTTATGGGCGCTCCTCTGTTTCTTTACCTTCTCTCCAGGGGGTACGGCAAAAGATGATCTTGGCGGTAGACGGAGTGGAATTCAGCTACAACAGCCGGCCCGTGCTGAAGAACGTCGAGTTCGAGGTCAACAGAGGGGAGCTTTTTTCCATCCTGGGGAACAACGGTGCTGGAAAAACCACCCTGCTTAAGTGCTTGAACAAAATTTTGAGGCCACAGAGGGGGACAATCCTGGTCGAGGAGAAAGACCTCGCCGCGCTCGACCGCCGGGAAGTCGCCCGGCGGCTGGGGTACGTGGCGCAGAGACACGAAAGCACCAGGTTCACGGTCTTCGATGCCGTTCTTTTGGGGAGAAAGCCCCACATTAAGTGGGGGCCCACCGCAAGAGACCTCGAAATCGTCCGGAACGTTTTGCAGGCCCTTGGCATGGAGGAACTTTCTCTGCGCTACCTCGACGAGTTAAGCGGCGGAGAACTGCAAAAGGTGGTCATCGCCAGAGCCCTGGCCCAAGAACCCCGGGTGCTTTTGCTGGACGAACCCACCAGCAACCTGGACCTAAAGAATCAGTTCGAGGTGCTAAGGATAGTAAAAGAGGCCGCCAGGGAGCGAAACATTGCGGTGGTGGTCGTGATGCACGACTTAAACCTTGCCTTGCGGTTTGCGGATAAGTTCCTGCTCTTGAAGAACGGGACCATTTTTGCCTGCGGGGGGATGGAAGTCGTGACCCCGGAAAACATCGCCGGCGTCTACGGAGTTCGGGTAGCGGTGGAATGGCTGGCAGACATCCCTGTGGTCGTGCCCCTGTAAAGCAGCAAGGTACACCTGCTCTCCGACCTGCCGCTTTCACCCCCGCAGCGCACCAGCCGATTTTGGGCCGCCCTGGTCTCCACGTACCGGCAGCAGGGGAAGGGGTGCGGCGGCAGGGGCAAAAGATGCTTCTTTTCGGCGGCCCAGGCCTCGGCCACGCTGACGCCTGTGCCGGGCACCCGGTGGGTGGCGAACCCGGGTGCTGGCTGGCGTATCCCCACTTTTGTCGGGCGGTCTTTGGCTCACAGCGAGAGACTTGAGCGTCGCGGTGAGCCGAACTCGCGCGAGGGCGAGGGCGGAGGCGGGCCGAAGGCCACGGATGGCCGAAGCAGCCGCGGCGCCATGGAGGGCGCCTCGGCGGGGAGCCCGCCGGAGCTCGAAGCGCGAGCCTTAGTTCGGCCCGCGAGGCT
>JACIYD010000177.1 GCA_014360105.1 Clostridia bacterium | reverse complement strand
CCAAATGCGTCCTCAACAACTTAGGCGCCGCAAGGCTTCCGCGTTCCGGGCCGTGCGGCGCAAGGGGCGAAAATCGGCGGACATCAGACTTACAAGCAAAGGGCCGGTGGTTCAAATCCACCATCGCCCACCAGGAAAGGATCTCCGAGCACTCCGGGATTTAGGGGTGAACCCTTGAGTGAGATGACGTCAAGGGCTCGCCCCTAAATCTTTCTTGGCAAAAAGGAGAACACCTGCTGCCCGGCCATCAGGAGGGGGACAGTGTGAAGGAAGGGAACATCAGTGAGGTGTACGAGGCAGTATTCAAGCCGCGGCTGGCGGCTTCTCGGAGGACACCGAAAAGTTTTACGACTACGCCGTCCGGGGGTTTATCCGAATCGACCAAGGTGCGGGCGCGGGTTCCGACGGGCGCCCAAGCGGCCTAAGCCCGCTGCTCCCGTGCGGGCAGAGCTACCACCAGGCCGAACGCTCCCAGGCCTGCCGCAAAGAGCATTACTTCCCGGTAGCCCCACCATTCGGCGATCCATCCGCCCAGGAAAGGCCCGACGGTTCCGCACAGATTCAACGTCGACTGAAAAATCCCGCCTGCGGTTCCCCGCTCTTCGCCGCCGCGCAGGACGAGGAGGAGCGCCCCCACGTAAAGGCAGGACCAGGCTACCCCCAAAAGAGTCTGCACCGCAACCAGGGCCGGCCATGCTCGGACAAAGGCATAGGCGACGAACACCCCCATGGAAAGCAGCTGGCCCAGGGCGAAAACCCTGTTTTCTTCAAACCTTTCCAGATACCGCATGACCAGAAATTGTACGGCAAAATTGACTCCCCACAAAAGACCGATCCAGGACCGGTCCAGACCCAGGTCGGTTAAATAAAGAGGCAGGATAATCCACACTGCCGCAGCTCCCAGGTGCCGGAAAAAGAGCGCCAGGTATATGCGGAAATTCCGCAAGATTACCGGCCAGAGCCGGACTCGGATTCTCTGCGCTTCGGTCGTCGTTTCTCGGAAGGACAGCGAAAGCGAAAGAGCCAAAAGGCAGCAGACGGAACTGGCGAGGAACAGAAAATTGAATTCTTTCAACACGGCAGATCCCAGAGCGCCGAAAATCCAGCCCAGGGAGCCGTAAGAGCTGAACTTTCCCATGTCGGCGCCGGCTTCAAAGGCATGGGCAATAAGGGCGGCGGTGGCAATTCCCAAAGCCAGTCCCACGGCGGACCGTATGACCATGAGCAGCCAAAGATTTTTGGCCAGCAACTGGGCGGCAAAGGCCAGGCTGCTGGCCAGAAGCCCGAACCGTACGAACCACAGGCGCCCCAGGGCATCGGACTTCCACCCGGAAATGACGGAAGATAGGAGGAAGGCTCCTCCGTAAGAGGCCCCTACCAGCCCGATATGCCAGTCGTCGGCTCCTAGTTGGGCTCCCAGGAGGGGGATAAAAATAAGGGAAGCCTGCACGGCGAAGTTAAGCAAAAAGTTAACCAGATTTATCAAAAGGACGTGGGGCTTTGGGAGGCTATCATTTCCAAGGGCTGATGGGCGAGCTTCCACGCGCCTACCTTCTTTTACGGCCAATCAGGGCCGACCTCCCCTGACCTTGCTTCTTCCTAGCGCCCTAGCGCGGCGCACCACATCTTTGCCGTAGCGCGCTTTCAGGTCATCGAGCACTGCGGCGAGCTTCTCCTCCCGTATTTCCCGCCCGTGGTCTTCCAGCAGGGAAAGCTGGCGCCAGTCCGTGTCGACTAGATTCGTCACCTGTACGCCCACAAGCCGCCATGGTCCGTGCCCCGCGTGGCGCAGAAAGAGCTCTTTCGCCGCCCGCCAGACGGCCCCGTCGGTATTGACCGGCCGCGGCAGGGTCACCGACCGGGTCACGGTTCCGTAGTCCCCGTGGCGGATCTTCACGGTCACCGTTCTGGCGAGGAGCATCCTTCGCCGCAGGCGCCAGCCGACGTCCTCGCACAGGCCCACCAGGGCCGCGAGGGCCTCCTCCCGATCGCTCACGTCGCGCGGGAACGTGGTTTCCGTGCCGAGGGATTTCTCCTCCCGGGCGGTTTCAAGTTCCCGATCGTCCAGGCCGTGCGCGTAGCGCCAGAGCGTTCCGCCCAGGCTGCCGAGGGCGGAGGCCAGGGTCTCCTCGCGCCTTGCCGCGAGGTCCCCGACGCTTCTTATCCCCATCTCGTCGAGCCGCTTCCTCGTCTTCTGCCCCACGCCGGGCAGGACGGAGACGTCGAGGGGCCAGAGCACGAAAGGCACGTCCTCCGGCCAAAGCTCTTTCAACCCGTCCGGCTTCGCCAGCTCGCAGGCGATCTTGGCCAGGAGCTTGTTGGCGGACACGCCCACTGAGAGGGGGAGGCCCAGGTCTTCCCTGACCCTCCGGCGGAGCTCCTGGGCGATGTGTACCCCTTTCCCCGGCGGCACCGCGAGGTAGGCCTCGTCGATCGAAACTTCCTCCACTGCCTCGGCGTACTGCCGGAAGAGGGCGAACACCTCCTCCGAGGCGCGACGGTAGCGGGCCATGTCCACCGGCAGAAGCACCGCCTCGGGGCAGAGCCTGAGCGCCCGGCGCACCGGCATGGCGGAGCGCACGCCGAACCTGCGCGCCTCGTAGGAGCAGGAGGCCACCACGCCGCGCGCCTCAGGGCTGCCGCCGACAATGACGGGCAGGCCGACGAGCTCGGTCCGGTCGCACTGCTCCACGGAGGCGAAGAAGGCGTCGAGGTCGCAGAGAAGGATGTCGCGCGGCATGCGCACTCCCCCGCACATTTGGGTATTCTTCGGCCTGTTCCTGGTTTGGCGAGCACCTTCAGCCCTGGCCGGAACGCGCTTGGAGCGGCTCCCAGCTCTGCGAGGTCACCGCCACCTCCAGGTCACCCGCTGCTTCCAGAAGAACGCCGAGGAGCACACCGGCCCTGGAGAGGGTTAAGGCTTCTATTTCTGCCCGGTCCTCCCAGAACCGGAGGTTGCCCATGCACTGGCGGTTGCCGATGAAGGTGCGGAACACGCCGTACTCCTGCTCGCCGCTGCGGTCTGCGAAGAGGGCGGCGAGCTTGTACCCCGGGGCAGCCGCGGGAAGACGCGGCAGGCCGGGCGGTTTCGGCCTGAGCCAGGTCAGGACCACAGCACCCTCCCTCTCGCCCGTCTTCTCGAACCGCGGCGGGGTGCGTCGCCCGAGCAGCCGCTCCATGACCTTTGTGCCGTTCCCTGCGCCCAGGAAGAGGCGCACCCTGGTAACGATGACCAGTTCCTGCCCCTCCGGCAGCCGGGGAGGGCGCGGGTTCTCCCTGACCACCCGCACCAGGCCCTCCGGGGTCAGGCCGCCCGGCCCCACCAGGCGCGCCTGCCAACGCTGCATCTTGCCTGGCGGCGGTTTCAGGATGTTCAGGCAGGGACGATAAGGCTGGAGGCCAGCAGACCGGGACAGCACGCCCCAGGCGTAGGCGCCGTAGAGGTATTCGGCAGCGTGCTCCGGCGGCATGGGCACCGGGGCGGGGAGATGGTCCGGCCTGCGCGCCAGCCGCGCCAGCATCTTCCCCCAGGTTCCCGCGGCGGCGGCCGGATCCCCCGCGACAAAGGAGATGCCATTTTCGGAAAGGGAGAGCAGGGCGAGCACCACGGCTTCTTTTCCGTCCGGCGCCCTGCGGGCAACCAGAACCGTTCCGTAGCCGCTGGCCCTCCAGATCTCCGGCCTTGGTCCGTAGCTGGCCAGCAGTTCCCAGCTGTGGTGGAATTGGATGGGCGGGGCGGTATTCCGGGCCATGTGGGCCTCTCCTTCGGACGGAAAATTGCTATTGCCACTCGGCGTTTCCTGGGGGTCTCTTAAGTTAGCGTGGAACGAGAATCTTGACCGGGGCTGCCTGGTTAACTAACCTAATAATACTACTTTGTCATCTGAAAATTTTAATATCAATTCCCGGCCTAGCTGGGCGAGCAGCTCCATGCCTAATAGGTTTTCCCCTGGAACGAACCACGTGTCAAGGCTGTTTTCGCCCAATCTGACTTGCCCCAGATAGACCGGCAGCAAGACCTTTTGGCCGTTGGCCAAGAGAAAAGTGGTTTCGGCCGCCACCCGCAGGCCCAATTGATCAATAAGCTCCTGCTGCAAAGCGAGGCTACCGGTAAATCCGGTGTCGACGACCAGGAAAATTGGGCCGCTATTTTCAAGCACCAAGCGCCGTTCTTCCAGACGCGCGTAGAGGTAAGGTGTGCGTCCGGCGATGTTTCCCTCGATCAGAATTTGCATCGCGGCTGCCTCGACCCTTTCATCTGGTATGCTACCGGGGATCCCACGCGAACGATGTGG
>JACIYD010000176.1 GCA_014360105.1 Clostridia bacterium | reverse complement strand
GATTTGCTCGGGTCGCGGTTTGGCTGTCTCGAGGCTCCCGCGCGCCGCTTCAAGCTCCAACCTGGCGGTTTCATACCGCGCCTGAGCCTGCTCCCATTGCTGCCGGGAAACCGCCCCTTGCTCGTAAAGAAACTGCACCCGCTGCCACTCGGCCTCGGCGGTGCGGTAGCCGGCTTCCGCCTGGGCTACCCGGGCTTCCAGTACCTTAAGCTGGCCTGGGGACGGTCCCGCCTCGACTAAGGCCAGGGCGGAGGCGGCGGCCTCCACCGCCGCCTCCGCCTGGCCGAGCTGCGCCTCAAGGTCGCGCGCATCAAGCCGCACCAGCACCTGGCCCCGACGTACCCTGCTGCCCAGGTCGACCAGTACCTGCTCCACCCGGCCCTGCACCTTGGCCACCAGGTCGGCCTCTACCCGGCCCCGGATTTGCCCCAAAAGCTCTGCCTGCCGCACCAGGTCGCCCCGGACCACCGGGGTTACCTCCACCGGCACCCCCTCTTTGTCCGCCTCTGCCTGGGGCGAAATCCCTCCCAGGCCGCAGCCGGCATGAAGGAGGCCCAAAAAAAGAAACAGCGCCAACACGCTTGTCCAGCGCCGGTGGCGCCCTGCCTGACATCGGGCTTCCCGATTCCCCACCCGCCGTAAGCCCCCTAACCCCTGCCGCAAGCCCCATCCCCCACTCCCGTGTGAGCAATCCGGCCGACCGGTCGGTCGGCAACACAGCAATATGATACACGAGCCCGGGTCTGTTTGTCAATTGAAGAAGTAAGTCCCTCTACGGTCCGCCACGGATTGACGCAGCCCCGCTGCCGACAGGCGGCCTGTAGCTCCCGACGAGGGAGTTCAAGCACCGTGGCAAGCCGGGCTTTGCACGAGGGCGAGAGCGCACAGCCCACCGGAGGCAAGGATCACCCCTGCGGCCGCGGCGTGCTGGGGCGCGCACGACCCGTGAGCCCACCGGAGCCTCAAGCCCTCGCTCGAGCCTCAAGCCCTAGCTCCCGGTGAATCGTCCGCGGGGCTCACGACAACCGGGGAGCAAAGGCCGAAGGAGCACGGCACTGGGGTCCGTCGGGGCGAAATTGCGCCAAACGATTGGCGCCCGTGATGAAAAATGATATGCTTGAGCCATGAGACGGCCTGTTTTGCCCCGCCTCGGCCTTAGCCTTCTTGTTTTGTTGTTGCTCTTTACCTCTGGAGCTACCACTCAGGCCGCGGCGGACAAGCTCGATATCCTCATTTACGGCGGCAGTCTGGCCGCCTGCGCTGCGGCCCGCACGGCTGCCGCAGACGCCCCCGCGGCGAAGATCGGCCTGGTGATCCCCTATCCCGCCAGAGCCTACGGCGGCCTGGCCACCGTAGGGGGGCAGAATTTCTGGGACGTGCGCCTCTACCACGGGGACGGGGTAGAGGGAAGGGGCGAGAAACCGGCTTTTCCCCAGGGCGGGAGCTTTGCCCGCTGGTACGCCCGGACCGGCCATTTTTACGGCACCCACGAGTTGGCCGCCCTGCTGAACCACGAACTGGCGGGCCGGGCTAACCTGAAGACCTACTGGTCCGCGGACGTGGAGGTAGTCCGGCGCGAGGCCGACGGCCGGCCCGGACAGGTGTGGCTGCGGGAGCTCGTGCGCGGGCCGGAGGGCTTTCTCCGTTGGGGCCGGTGGCGCTTGCCCGTAAAGGCGCGCCTCTTCATCGATGCCTCGGAAGACGGCCGCCTCGCGCGCCTTGCCGGCGTCCCGGTAACCACCGGCCGGGCGGACTGGCCGCCGTGCTATCTTGCCCCCGATAGGGACGCAACCGGACGTCTCCTTCCCCGGCAGCAGGCGGCCACCCTGATGTTCAAGGTTACCGGCGTGCAGCCGGGCCGTTATCCCGACATGGTTTTCCTCCAAGACGAGGACGGTACCTGGGGCGCCTACGGCGGCCTGGCGGCTTACCTGACCGATCCGGTCATCACCGCCTTCAACCGTCGGTACGGCCCCCAAGGTTACGCGCTAAAGCCCCTAAACGCGGCGCAGAACGGCAACCGCAGCGGCCAGTGGTGGGTAAACGCGCTGCTCATTTTCGAGGTGGACGGCCGGGCAAACTTCCGCGACCGGGGCACCACTTACTACCCGCGCGACTTGAGACCCGAGGCCCTCGAAACCGACCGGGCCTGGGCGCGCGCCCGGCGCCTTTTGAAAAACCCGGAGTTCCTGGCCGCCCTGCGCCGTTTCCCCGGCTTCCACCGCGCGGAGCTCGTTCTCGGCGGCGACGGTTACCCGGAGGTGGGCGAGATCCTCTACCTGCGCGAGACTGTCCATGCAGTGCGGCCCGTACGGCATGGGGTACAGCAAAAGACGCATCCCGCGGGTAAAGAAGAAACTGCCTATACCGTCACCCCGCGCCAGGTCTACCTGGCCGGCCCCGGCCCCGGCAGCGGGGAGGACCGGCATCATTATGCCACCCGCATCGGCCTCGGTTTTTACTGGCTCGACATCAACGCCTATCGTTACCGCGACCTCCAGGCCCCGGACGGCCGCTTCCGCTGGCCGGTCACGGCGGCCCTGCGGCCCGATTACTCCGAAAGTACACCGGGCCCCGGTGCCAGGCCCTACCACCCCGTTTACCTCCCCTATGACACCCTGATCAGTCCCCAGGCGCCCAATGTTCTTCTTCCCGGAGCGGCCGCAAGCATCGCCTCGCTGGCCTGGGCGGAACTACGGGTACTGCCCAACCTGGCGCTGCTGGGAGATGCCGCCGGCGCCGCCGCCGCCCACTCACTAGAGTGCGGTCGGGACCCGGCCCGGTTCACGCCTGCCGACCTCAAGATTTTGCAGGCACGGCTGGCCACGCGCCACGGCGCCAGGCTCGAAAAGACGCCTTAACCCGCCAGCAGGAGAAAGGCCGAATGGGGCGAAGGGACTCTGGGGGAACTCGCTGCGTCTCCCCGCCGGTCATTAAGAAACGGGAACTTTTTGTCGACCGTTGTTGTCTAATCACGTAGCCGGGGATTCTCGGCTGCCCAGGGGTGTCCCCTTTGGCCAACGTGAAGGAACTGGTACGGCGGTCCCAGACCAAGGACCAGCAGGCCTTCGCAGAGCTGGTGAGTCTTTACCAGGACAAGGTATACAGCCTGAGCTACCATCTCACCGGCGACGCCACCGAGGCGCAGGATCTGGCACAGGAAGTTTTCTTACGTGCCTACCTGCACATCGGTACGTTCCGCCAGGAGGCCGACTTCGGCACCTGGTTGCATCGGATCACGGTAAACGTATGGCTCAACAGCCGCCGTAAACAAAAGGGGCCGCTGGTAATTTCCTTGGACACCCCGATTGTCACCGAAGACGGCGAGGTGGCCCGAGAGGTGGCCGCCGCCCAGCCCGACCCGCTCGAGATGACGACGGAGCGGGAGCTGCAGCAACTGGTACGGCGGGCGCTCCAGGAACTTCCCGCGGATTTCCGCGCCGTACTGGTGCTGCGCGAAATTGAAGGTTACAACTACGAAGAAATCGCGCGCCTTTTGCGCTGTTCGCTGGGGACGGTCAAGTCCCGGCTGAACCGCGCGCGCCACGCCTTGAAGGCGAAGGTGCTGGCTCTCGCGGCACGAGACGGTTATTCCCTCTCCGACCGGTGAGCGACCAAAGGCGGCACTAACCAACAAAATCAGGTGGGAATGGCGATGACGCCCGGTTGTCGGCAGGTAAGAAGATTCCTTCCCGCATATTACGACCGCGCTCTGGGGGAGGCCAAAGCGGCGGCCGTAGAAGAGCACTTGGCCGTCTGCGCCGTCTGCCGGACGGAAGTGGCCCATTGGAAAAGGATTGCCGGCGCCCTGGAGAAGCTTGAGTCCCCTGCGCCCCCACCGGACTTCGCCGGCCGGGTGATGGCCTCCATCGACAGCGCCGGGCGGCCCGCGAAGCAGCGCCGTGGTCTGAAGCTCCCGGCGGGTATACGTCCCTGGCTTGCACCCGGCCTGGCCCGGGTTGTCGCGGCCGCCGCCGTCCTGGCAGTGATTGCCTGCGGATCCTGGAGTTTGGCTGCCAAATACTGGCACGGCGTCACCGGACCGACAATCGCCCACCGGGAAGAAGCAGAGCCGCCCGCCGTTTTGCCACCGCAGGAGAAGAACCGACGGGAAGCTCCGCCGGAGCAGCTGGTACCGCCGCCGCGGGTGGTCCCGGGCGCAAACAATGCCCAAGTGCCCGGTTCCCAGGCGCCACCGCAAACCGCCCCGCGGCAGGTTACCCCGCCAAAAGCCTTGGCCGAACGGCCACCGGCCGGCGCCAAGCATGAGTGGTCTGCGTCCTCTGCCGCGTCGTCCCCTGCCGCGTCGGTGGCGGGCTCT
>JACIYD010000175.1 GCA_014360105.1 Clostridia bacterium | reverse complement strand
CTTCACCGGACCGACAATCGCCCACCGGGAAGAAGCAAAGCCGCCCGCCGTTTTGCCACCGCAGGAGAAGAACCGACGGGAAGCTCCGCCGGAGCAGTTGGTACCGCCGCCGCGGGTGGTCCCGGGCGCAAACAATACCCAAGTGCCTGATTCCCAGGCGCCACCGCAAACAGCCCCGCGGCAGGTTACCCCGCCAAAAGCCTTGGCCGAACGGCCACCGGCCGGCGCCAAGCGCGAGTGGTCTGCGTCCCCTGCCGCGTCGGAGGCGGGCTCTTCCGGTCGAGTTGCTTTTGCCGAGCCGCGCGTCTTTCTGAACAAGGAAAGACAGATCACCAGTTCCTTCCTCCGCGTGGCCGTGCCGCAGCTAGATGCGGCGGAGGCAGAGGCGCGCACGATCGGCCAGCGGTTCGGTGCAAAGATACAGGAACTGGCCCGCGGTCAGGCGGGCGCGCGGCAGCAAGTGGGCCTAAAGTTCACCGTGGAAACGACCCGCGCCAACCTCTTGTTGGTGCGCCTCATCGGCCTCGGCAAGGTGTTAGACCGGGGGAGCCAGACGCAAGACATTTCGGCCGATTTTGCGGCCACACTCGAGCTTTATCGCTATTGGGTCGGCCTGCGTAACACGGTCACCGACGCTGCGGAGGCGGAAGCGATCGGCCGAGAAATTGAGAGGCTGGAAAAACAGTTGGCCACGTGGGACGAAGAGGCCGAAAGACAGGTAATCGTTCTCTGGCTGGAAGAAGAATAGGCGGCCGAAGCCTCAGGGTACAGGCACAAGCAGCCGGCAACGATAGAGGGCCGCGGCCATTTCCCCGCGCGTGGCCGGGACAAGCGGCGCAAACAGGTTTGCTTCCCGCCCGCGCAGAATCCCCGCAGCGTGGACCAGCGCCACCGCTGGCCGCGCCCAAGCGGGGATGGCCGAAGAATCGGCATAGGGGAGAACAGGGGCCAAGGTCGGTAGGCGGCCGGCCAGCAGCCGTGCGCAAAAGGCGGCCAACTCCGCCCGGCTTGCCGGCTTTTGCGGCTGAAAAGTACCGTCGGGGTAACCGGCGGCCAGCCCCTCTTGTTGTGCCGCGGCCAGGGCGGCCCTCCCCCAGCCCGGTACGGCGGTCGCATCCCTAAACACAGGTATGGCTGCGGCCGTCACGCGGCTACCGCACAACCGCACGAGCGCCGCTACTACCTCAATCCGTGCTGCTGCCGCCGCCGGCCGAAAAGTACCGTCGGGGTATCCCCCCAGCAACCCCTTCTGGGCAAGGGCGGCGATCTCGCCGGCCGCCCAGTGACTGCCGCTATCGGTGAAGCCGCCGAAGCCCCTGCGTACCGTCAACTTCCTGCTGATCAGGCCACCGTGCTGCCGCTCCAACCCTACTACGCGTATCGTCTCTTCCTCCTGCTCCAGGTTAAAGAAAGAGGCGAAATAGCCTCCCGTGGCCACCGGAATTTCTTGGCGCGTCCCGTCCGCGCGGTAGAGGTAAAGCCGATCGGCGGAAGTGGTGCCGCTGAGAAGAAAGCCGCCTTCCTCGGACCGTGTCTGTAATACCAGACGGGGCGGCACGGCGTCAGGGGCAAGTTCTACCCGGATCCCGACAGCCACCTTCTCCCAGGGCGGGGGTGCCGCCAAGGCGGCCAGGTGAATGTTCTCCCCGGGAACCAGATCCTCGGGCGAGAGCGCATAGCCTTCTTTGGTAATGAGGGCCGCGCTACTTAAAGGATAGGCTGAACCGTCGGCCAGCCGCAACGTCCTCTCGGCGGCATCATAACCGGCAAGAACCCCGCTTTTCTCTTCCGCCGTTTCGCCCAGATCGACCCGGCGGACCTCCTTTCCCTCAGGATCGAGGATCAGGCGCACCCAGCTACCCGGGACAAGCGCGGCCGCAGGGACCGGCTGTCCCCAGCGGTAGATCTTTGTCCGGTCGAGAGGGAACGAGCGGAAGCGGTTCTCTTCGTCTACCAGGTAGAGCTTCCTTGGCCGGTTTCCGGCATAAAGGACGCGGCCGAAGCTTACTTGGCTGTACGCGACCAGCGTCACTACCTGGCTTTCGTCAGGCAGGAGAACGACCGTAACATGGTCCCCGGGCCGGAGGTCGGCCAGGGTTCCCGCGTGATCATCCCGCCATACCGGGGCCTGGGGAAAGAGGCGGAACGAGCGGCCGGTTTCCAGGACGATTTCCCCGTCCTCCGCCCGTACGGCACGCAGGCGACCCATGGCCAGATGGCGTTCGACGGCGAGAAAATAAACCGTATTCCCTTTAGGGCCTAGCACCAGACGCACCCTCAGCCCCGGTGCCAGGTCGCCCAGCCTGGCTTCCCGACAGGCAGCGAAGGGCGCGTCGGCGGTTGAGGCCTCAACCAGCCGGTCCAGAAAGCTAATGCTCGCCTCCGGTGCGAGGGTATAGGGCTCTTTTTCCTTCAGAAGCCAGAGTTGGCGCTTTTCGCCGTCCACCTGTGCCAGGATGCCCGTTTGTTCCCGGCGGTAGATGGCCACCTGCCAAACCTGCTGGGAAGAGGGGTTGATACTGGCCCAAAGCGCCCCACCCGGGGGCAGGGCTGTGAGGTCCGGGTAGGCCGTCCCGTTCACCAGCGGCGGGTCTCGGCTCGCCGGGTGCCACAGGTAGCCGCCTTCACGCCGCCCCGCGTCTGCTTCCATGAAAACAGGACCGCCCCGGCCGGGTACCGCCTGCCCGGCCGGCGTTTCCCAGGTGCGCCCAAAAACGTAAGCCTCCTCGGGAAAGAGGTAGAGGTCCGCGCCGGCGAGGAGGTTTTCGGCCGCCAGGGAGCGACGCTGACCGTTTACGACCACCTCGCCCCGTCGCGGCCAGGGAAGCCGCCGCCCGTCGGCTAAAACGAGCGTCCGCTCGGGATCCCAGGAGGCAATAATCCCCGTGACCGGAGCCTGACCCCAAACCAGGGCAAAGCCCTGCCGGGGCGCGCCCCCCGCAGTACCGCTGCCGCGGCGCACGACCACGGCTTTCACCGTGATCGTATAGGTACCGACTGGGGGATGGGCCAGATAAACCTGCTCCACGTTATTGCGCCGGTCGGGTTCATCCCCCGGATAGAGGAAGTGGTTCCCGTAGTAGACCCGGCCGTCGGGCGCCGTCACCACCAGGTCAAGGTCGTTGACCAAGGTTGGTGCCCGTCCCGGCTCCCCCGGCGGATCGGTCCAGGTGAGGGTAACCTTTAGGGGCCCGCCGGGTGTGAGCGGCAAAGAGGTAGTGTAAGCCTCACCCGTTGCGAGGCCCGCGTGCGCGTCTAGATAGCGGTAGGTCTTCTCCTTCAGCGAGAGGACGGTGGCCGCCAGATCCAGGATCCCGAAACCTTCTTTGCCCGGCCCCGCTGCCGGTACCCGCGCCCCGTTAATCAAGAGCGCCTTCAAGAGCGCCGCCGAGGGGCTGGCCAACCCTTCTTGTGCTTGGAGGTACTCCCGCAGGAGGGCAAGACTGCCGCCGGTAACCGCCGCCGCCATGCTTGTCCCGCTCAAAACAGTATAGGCCTCGTTTGCCGGAAAGTTGCCTTCTACCAGCCGCGAGCGGGCCGAAACCACTGCCTGCCCCGGCGCAAGCAGTTCAGGCTTGAGCCGGCCGTCTTCACTCGGACCGCGGCTAGAAAAAGGAGCCGGAACTGAGGCCGCGGTCGTTTCCGGATCAAGCGCTGGCCGTGGGTTGCCACTCGCTCCTACCACCAACGCGTTTTTGGAGTTGGCCTCAGCACTAAGCGAGCCCTGGGCCGGGCCCGCATTGCCCGCACCAAAGACGGGCAGAAAATCGGGGTACCGGTGGCAGAAGGCGTCGATCTGGGCCGCAGCCTCGCGGTATTCGTTGAGGCCGCCGCCCCAACCGTTTACGTGCACCCTCACCCCTGCCGCATAGGCCGGGTAAAAGAGCGCATCGAGATTTGCCGGCGGGCTGACTTCCCCTTCTTCATTAAGCAAAGCTTGCACGTAAAGGCTCGCTCCCGGGGCCATCCCCCGGAACTTACCGTTCGAGGCGGCACCGGTGCCGGCGATGGTCGCGGCCATATGTGTCCCGTGGCCGTTGGGGTCACCGGGGATAGCACGGCCCGCCAGGGATTGGACCGTAACGATTTTCTTTTTCTTGTCGGAACTCTGTAGATCCGGATGAAGCACGTCCAGCCCGCTGTCCGCAAGGCCCACCAGTTGCCCGCGACCCGTGAGGCCTTCCGGTACCGCCACCGCGGCCACCGCCAGGGGGCGGGCGGCGGTGAGGTCGGCCACCCGATCGTTGAGGAAGCGCCGGGGCGGGACCGCCCCACCCGCTGCCGCCGTGCGCGCGGGGTTACCAGACGCTCCTCCTCTCCCGCT
>JACIYD010000174.1 GCA_014360105.1 Clostridia bacterium | reverse complement strand
CAGCACAGACCGCCTGTCGATCGGAGTTAAGAGCCCATTAACCCAGGGAATCAAAGAGAGCAACGCGGGCGGCACCGTTGGGCGGACGATGAGTCTCCTGGGCCTGAAAGCGGTAGTGGTAGAGGAGTGTCCCGGAGAGGACGGATGTTTTGTTATCTACCTGGGTGAAGAGGGTGGCAAGGTCGAACGGGCCGACGCCGCGCGCGGCCTGCTCAACTACGAGCTTGCGGATTGGCTGCATCTTAAGTACGGCCCGGACGTTTCAATTTTATCTGTGGGTCCCGCAGGAGAAAACCGTATTTTGAACTCGACCGTGGCCTGTACGGACGCGGAGGGGAGACCGGCGCGGCATGCCGCCAGGGGTGGTCCGGGAGCGGTTTTAGGCGCCAAAGGGGTGAAGGCCCTTGTTTTTGCCGAGCCCAGACGAAAGAGGGTAGAGCTGGCCAGGCCGAAAGAATTTATGCAACTGGCCCGCGGCATGGCAGCGCGGCTGCGTCAGGAAAAGGCGGGGCTGAAAAAGTATGGTAGCGCCCAAATGGTTCGGATTGTGAACTCCCTCGGCGGACTTCCGACAAGGAATTTCAGGAGCGGTTGCTTCGAGGAGGCTGACGCTATCAGTGGCGAACGGCTGGCGGAAATCTTGCCGGCCCGCGGCGGGCGGATGGGTCACCCATGCGCTCCTGGTTGCGCCATTGCCTGCTCGAACATCTATTACGGACCGGACGGCAAATACGTCACCGCGGGTCTAGAATACGAGTCGATTGCCATGCTGGGCGCCAACCTGGGGATAGCAGACATAGACGCCATTGCTTCGATTGAACGTCTTTGTGACGATCTTGGTATTGATACGATCGAAACCGGTGCTACCCTTGGCGTTTTGATGGATAGCGGTTGGCTGAAGTTCGGAGACGTGGACGCGGTTCTTTCCCTGCTTATGGAGGTACGAAGGGGCAGTCTTATGGGTCGGCTGGTCGGTGCGGGAGTAACTACCGTGGCCAACGTTCTGGGCCTGGCCAGGGTACCGGCAGCGCGGGGGCAGTCTTTTGCGGCGTATGACCCGCGCGCCTTCAAGGGGACAGGTGCAACCTACGCGACTTCCCCTATGGGGGCAGACCATACGGCCGGTTGCGGCCTGCCCGGACGAGGTGGTCTAGATGTGGCAAAGCCCGAGGGCCAGGCAACGCTCTCGTTTGAGTTACAGGTGGTAATGGCGGCGATCGACTCTTGTGCCTGCCTGTACGTTGGCCCCACCGAGACCAACCTCAAGGAGTTGGCGGCACTCATCGCTTGCCGGTACGGTGAAGCCTTTTCTCTGGATGACATACTGGCACTGGGAAAGAAAGCATTGCAGGCAGAACTGACATTCAACGAGGCGGCAGGTCTTGGAGGGGCCAAGAGCGACCTTCCCGAGTTCGTACGGGAAGAGGTCCTTCCCCCAAAGAATCTCGTGTTTGATGTGCCGCGTGCAGACCTGAAGGACGTATGGCAAGATCTGTCGAGGAAGATTGAGTTGCTGTTCTGAACAAGGATTGCCCTCGACCGCCGTAGGAGGGCGAGCAAATAGCTCACAACCGAGGGACCAGTGTTCATATCAAGCCGACCGACTGAAGCAGGGGGGAATGTCAGTGGCAAGATCGAGTTTGGCGTGGGTGGCCACCGGGCCGAGGCAGTTTGAAATGAGAAGGTACCCGGTGCTCGACCCCGCCGGGGACGGTGCGGTAATCAAGGTTGAAGCATGTGGCATTTGCGGTACTGATGTGCACATTTATATGGGGCAGACGTCGGGAAAGAGCCCGTTTCCCCTCATCCTTGGCCATGAAGTGGCGGGTACGATTACGGCCGTCGGCAAAAATTTTGGTGGGGTGGACAGTGTCGGCGCACCGGTGGGCGAAGGGGACAGGATATTCGTTGCTCCCGGAGTGTCCTGCGGCTTTTGCTACAAATGCAGTGTTCTTGAAGTGCCGACCCGTTGTCTAAACAAAAAGGCCTATGGCTTCACCCCGAATCCTGATCAATGGCCCCACTTGACGGGCGGGTACGCGGAGTATATGCACGTGTTCATACCGCACTCCTTGTTTTTCAAAACCACCGTGCCGGCCGAGGTAGCGACGCTTATCGAGCCCTATTCTATCGCACTACACGGACTTGATAAGGCGCAAATACAGCCCGGCGATACAGTGGCCGTACAGGGAAGTGGAGCCATTGGTCTATTGACGCTGGTGGGCGCCAAGAAATGTGGGGCGAGCAAGGTGATCGTGCTTGGTGCTCCCGAGGGACGGCTGAAACTGGCAAAGCAACTGGGGGCAGATTTGGTGGTGGACATAACCCGGGTACCGCTGCCCGAGAGAGTCGAGATGGTTCGAAAAGAGACCCCGGCCGGCCTGGGGGCTGATGTTGTGCTTGAGTGCGCCGGTCAACCCGCGGCCGTCGCGGAAGGGTTGGAATTGCTGCGCGACGGCGGCAGGTTCGTCGAGCTGGGCAACTTCACCGACAATGGGGAGACGTCCCTTAACCCGTTCAGGCACATGGTTTCTAAGAATAACGCCATATACGGAGTATGGGGAGCTTTGCCTAAGCATTTGGTCCGTGCTCTGTGGCTTATCGAGCAAGACCCCGCCACATACCGCACCATCGTCTCCCATACGGTTCCGCTGGCCCAGGTAGGAGAAATATTTGAGGCGCTCTCCGAACAGTATTCGTTTAACGGGCAAGACGTCATCAAAGCGGTAGTGGTGCCAACCTCAGATTAAGCGATTTCGCCCGGCCAGGGGGGCGACAGGGTAGAAGGAGGGCCAAAAGATATGCCGGCACTGAAGGTGGCCTTTATGGCGCTGGTCGGCGGCGCAGACCCTAAGTTGCAGCACGCGGTCTTAACGGTGAACGACGTGGAGGTGAAAACGGTGCTCGTCGGGTCGGTTGACCAAGCCGTAAGTACGGCCAAACAACTTGCCGCGGACGGCTACCGTTTCATTGAGCTCTGTGGCGGTTTTGGCCACCTTGGCTGCGCGAAGGTGGTGGAAGCGGTAAAGGGGACGGCCGAGGTAGGCGTGGTCAGGTTCGACTTTCATCCCGCCTTCGGCCGCAGCGCGGATGACATTGGCTAGGTTGGCTTAGCAAGGTTGGTGCCCGTTGGACAGTTCTAAGGGGGCACTATGTAAGTGACTAAGTTGTGAGGCAAGTACAATCTGTAGATGAAGGGAGTGGGCTCTGCAGAGGAATGGAGTATAGTTTGGAGCTCCGGCGAATCACGAAGGAATTTCCGGGGGTGCGAGCCCTGGATCAGGTTACGCTTAGGCTCAAGCCGGGTGAGATCCATGCCCTTGTAGGAGAAAACGGCGCCGGTAAGTCAACCCTAGTTAAAGTCGCTACGGGAGTTTATCAGCCTGACGCGGGAGAAATCTTTTTCAAGGGCCAAAGGGTCAACTTCAAGAGCCCTTGGGTTGCCAGACATATGGGCATTATGTATGTCCCCCAAGAGGTCACTCTGGTGCCCCGTCTAACGGTAGAAGAGAACATCTGCCTAGGCAGGGAGCCAAGAAAGGGTTTGTTCATTGATAGAGGGCAACTTGTTCGTACCGTAAGGTCGCGCCTCGACGAACTAGGTATAAGTTTGCCGGAACGCCGGACCTGTTCCAGCCTAAGTGTGGCCGGGCAACAACTGGTAGCCATTGCGGAAGGGCTTTACAAGGATTTCGAGGTGCTAATCCTTGACGAGCCAACTAGTTCGCTTTCGGCCCACGAGGCCGCGTCACTGATGGCGCTACTGCGCCGAATGAGAAATCAGGGGCGCAGTCTTCTATTCATCTCGCATCGGCTGGAGGAAGTTCTGGAATTAGCCGACACGATCACTGTTTTGAAGGACGGTCAGTTGGTGCGAACACTGCCTGCCAGCGGTGTTACCAAGGATATGCTGGTCGAATTGATGACCGGCAGGAAGGTAGACAGCCTTTTCCCGCATAGTGAAGTGCAACCATCGAAAGAAACTGTTCTAATCGTCAAGGCGTTGACCAAGGCCGGTGCCTTTGAAGATATATCCTTTGAAGTCTCTCAGGGTCAGGTGCTGGGAGTCTACGGCTTGGTCGGGTCGGGGCGAAGTGAGCTGCTTCGCGCTCTAGCTGGTGCTACTACCTTCGATGGTGGCCATGTTTACCTAGGCGGGCGTAGTGTTCGCTTCAACAACCCCAGAGAGGCGTTGGCTGGGGGCGTCGCCTATCTCACCGAGGATCGAAAGGCGGAGGGGATACTTCCTGAGTTAAACATGCAGGAGAACATGAGTATCTCAGGGTTGCGTGGTTTTGTGCGCGTTCTAGGTTTTTTACGCCTTGCAACTATTAAAAAACAAGTAGATGATTTTGCGGTCGGGC
>JACIYD010000173.1 GCA_014360105.1 Clostridia bacterium | reverse complement strand
TGCCACGCATACAAGAACAAGGGCATGACCTACGTCTACACGACCACCCAGGAGCGCAATTCGCAGATGGTCTGGAAGGAGATGCGCATCGGCGAGGGAATGAAGATCACCGACAGCCTGTGGTGGAACCTTTTTCGCGTGCGTTACTGGGTGAACACGGAAGAGACGTACTATATCCCGCAGGCCGGGGAAATTTACACGGTGGTCCCGGCCATCGGTTACGACTACGGCTTTAAATGGGGCCTGATTTACACGGTACCGGTTTTTGCCGGATCCTTCGTCGTCGACACCCAGGGGCGCATCGAACTGGTGGCCCCGACTAGGGCATTGGAGCACCCCGTGCTCAAGGATAACCTCATCTTTCCCGAGCACCTCGCCCGTACCTACGTCAACGCCTACCAATATAAGAACGGCGTCATCAACCGCTTTTTCCTGCACCGCGACCAGATCGAGATCCAGGACGTCGGGGAGAACAAACAGCCCTTCCTCATGGATACCGAGGCGGGCCTTAAATGGTTCATCAGTACCGAGCCCTACGGCGAAAGCCACGGCGTCTTTAAGATCTTCCTCGTAGACGCGCGTACGGGGCGGATCGAGCTTTTCGAACTGCCGGAGGACCAGGTGCTCACCGGCCCGGTCCGTGCCCTCGATTACGTGCGCCGCGCCAACCCGTTGGTGGACTGGAACCTCTTCAACATGGTCGAACCCCTGCCCTTTATCCGGGGCGGCGTCTTATACTGGAAGACGGCGGTTATTCCCAAGGATTACGCGGGCATTGCCTACCAGGCCTTTGTGGACAGCCGCAACAACAACGTGGTGGAGCTGAAGAGCGATGCCGAGATCGCCCGGTTTGTCGCCGCAGAGCTGAAACCGCCGCCTGACGCAGTCACTCCTTCCGCTCCGGGCGCGCCGGGAGCTCCGGGGAGCGCCGGAGAGCGGGAATTGCTGAGGCAGATCCGGCAGAAGCTACAGGAGCTGGAGCGGCTGGTGCAGCAACTGGAAGCTCAGGACGGCACGGGTGGCGGTAGTGAAAGGGGCTCGGCACCGTAAGGGAGCTGCCGCGGGGCGGCGGTCGGCCCGGGTGCCGGCCTGTGGATGGCCAAGACCCGGTTGGGGGCTGCGGCGGCGCGCCGGCGGCCGATACAAGCGTAAACTGCGCGTAGGAGGTAATCCGCGTGGGGCTGTGGTCGCGCCTTAGCCAGTTTTACCCCGTATGGCTCGAACCCGTCTTGGGGCTGCTCATCTTCTTTTCCTTTTGGTACCCGCTGGCACAATACCCGGAGATGCCCGCGCGCATCCCCATCCATTTCGGTTTTTCCGGCCTGCCCGATGCCTGGACCGACAAGAACCTGGGAGCCTTGCTGCTCGGGCCGCTTATCGCGGCGATCAGTTACGGCGGCATGACCTTCCTTTCCTGCTGGATTGCGTTGGTTGATGATCCGAAAAAGGTGATCAATGCCTCCGAGAAACGCCTGGCCGCCATGAGCGAGGCGCGGGCGGAAGAAGTGCGCCGTGCCACCCTGGTCTTCCTTTTTGGCATCAAGCTCGTGCTGGTGGCCATGCTCGCCTACTTGAGCTACGGTGAGACCATGGTGGCGCTCGGTGCGTGGGAGGGTCTGGGGTGGCCCTCGACGGCCCTTGTGGCGCTCCTTTTGGGTCTTTGCGGCTTCTTCACCTGGCGGATTCTCGTGCTCGTCTACGGGCCGGAAAAGTACGCCTGCGGGCAAAGACCAGGGGGTCGGCCCTAGAAGTGCAGCCGGGCACCAGCGTCAGACTGTACCAGGCGTCTCGGCCGGGCCCGCACCACCCGGGCGAGCAACCAGAGCCGGCTTCCCGGGGCAAAGACCACGTCTGCGGCGATTTGGCCCCGGCGGCTCACTCTTGGCCGCCGGCAAGATTAAAAGCTTTCGTGCCTCGTGTCGGTCCGCTCCGACTCCGGCCTTCGACGGGCAAAGGGTACTGTGGGGACGGCGCTGCCAAGCTGGAGCTTGTTCGTGGCATGCGGCACATCCATGCCGCTAGCAGGGGCTCCGTACCGCAGTGCCATGCGGGTCCATGCCAGGCGCGGCCGGCAGGCTGCCTTACGTGTTGGGTTCGGTGCTCATGGGGTTCGGGCCCTGGCCTTCCACGTACTCGGGGCCGGGCAGGGCAGGGAGAGACGGGTCGTGGCGTCGCCGGTTTGCCAGCACCCTCTTGGCGTCGGCGTTGGCGTAGCAGTAGGCGCAAAGGTGAAGGCAGGTGTCGTACGTGCCGATGTCGACGCTCTCATCGCAGCCGCACTGCGGCCGCGTGGGCTTGGGGCGGTAAAGGCCGGGGTCTAGGTCGAACAGCGGCGCGAGAATGGTAGCGTCGATGCAGTGGGCCTTCTTGATCCGTTCGCCCACCAGCAGCTCATCGCAGCAACTGAAAAGCTCGATGCCGTGCCGGGCGGCAATGGCAGCCAGCTCCGTGGCCAGTTGCCTCTTGTCCTCTAACGGGGGCTCGGGCCACCATTGGAAGCCTTCGCGCGCGGCGAGCGCCTGTAGGCGGCGCCGCACTTTGGGGTAGAGTGTCGCAAAGCTGAAGTAACACCGCCGGGTATGGCCTTCCAGTTCTTGACAGAGGGTACGGAAGGTTTCGCGGTGGTAAGCCGGGTCGGTGAGGCTGGTGAGGATGATGGGGTCGTAGCGCCACTGGACGTGTTCCGGCGAGTAACGCTGCGCAAGAAGCTTAAAATGTGCCAGAGCCTCTTCCGGGGCAACGACACCGGGTTCAAAAACCCGGGGCAGGCCGGTAATGGTGAAGATAAAGTACAGGCGGTAACCTCGCGCCTCGATCTCAGGCAGGTGGGGAATTAACGGCCCGAAGTTCTTCGACCAGAGGACGATGCCCGCCACCTCCGCGGGCCGGAGCGACACCTGCACCGGCCGACGATTAAAAGGATTGTAGGTCAAAACCCAGCCTGCACGCAGGCGGTTGACGAGCCATGTGCTGTAAAAGGCCGGGATGTCGGTGCGCCGGCTGGCGGAGATGATCTGGGGCTTGTTCAATCTCATCGCCCCCTGGGTACGGCCATATCCGTACGTGCGACGTTGGGCCGTCCTTTGGCTTTGCCGTCGGCCTTATTTTAGGGGGCAGGTTGCAGCGCTGTCAACGCGTTCTACTCCTGGCGAATCCTCACTTCGCTCCTTACGGTCTTTGGCTCCCTCGCTGGCGTGAGCCTCGCGGGCGATACTGGTGCTCGAGCTTCGGGCTGCGGCGGGTTCGCGGCTCGTGCGCGCCCCCCGTGGCGCCGCGGCCGCTTCGGCCGTCCGTAGCCTCCGGTCGGCTTGCGCCCTCGCCCTCGGGAAAAGCCGGGCTCGCCGCGATGCGCGAGATCTCTCGCCGGGAGCCAAAGACCGCCTGACGAAAGTGGGGATGCCCCGGGTTCTACTCCGGGTCGCAGGGGGGCTCGAGCCAGTCGGCTCCTTCCAAGGCGGCGAGGAACCGTTCGCGCACATAAGGGTACCGCTCGGCGAGAAAGTTAACTACGGCACGGACTTCGTGGCGCTTGGTCTTACCGGCCGCCGGGCAGGGGTTGGTCAATACGGGCAGACTTTCCGCCCGTGCGAGGCCGGCCACGGTGGCGGCAGGAAGGTAGACAAGCGGGCGGATGACGGTAAGCCCGCTTCGCGTGAGGTAGGTTGCCGGCTGAAAGGTTGAAAAGCGGCCGGTATAAAGCCAGTTGAGCAGGAAGGTTTCCAACAAATCGTCCAAGTGGTGGCCCAGGGCCACCTTGTTGCAGCCCAGGCGTTTGGCCACCTTGTGCAGCGCGCCGCGGCGCAGGTGGGCGCAGAGGGCACAGGGATTGGCTTCCTGGCGGTAGGTGAAGACAATGGGGCCAATTTGCGTGGGTTCGACGTGAAAGGCGATGCCGTGTTCCTGACAGAAGACGGCCAGGGGTTCGGGGTCGACCGGCCAGCCCAGGTCGAGGAAGACGGCGTGAAAGTCGAAGGTCAGGGTAGAGTAATGCTTTAGAACCCAGAGGATGTAGAGCAGGGCGGAACTGTCCTTGCCGCCGGAAGCGCCGACGGCAATCCGGTCACCGGGAGCGATCATGCGGTAGCGGTAAACGGCCCGCTTGACCTTGGTGAGGAACCACTTGCGGTAGCTGCGCTTGATTTTATGCGCGTTCTGCGGACCAAGCTCCTTTTCAGCCACAGGACACAACGACCTCTGGTGCCGTTTGCCGCAAAAAGCGTTTCCGGCCGCGTTTGTCCGGCGCCATCATATCGTGTGGCCACGCCCACGTCAAGCCACACGCGGCGACGGAGCAGATTTTTGATTCGCGTTGACAAGTGGCCGGTCGGGGCGCTATAATAGGGCTAGCGAGCGGAAGTAGCTCAGTGGTAGAGCATCGGCTTCCCAAGCCGAGGGTCG
>JACIYD010000172.1 GCA_014360105.1 Clostridia bacterium | reverse complement strand
AGGCTTTTCTCCTTTTACTCAAAGACCTGGCCGCCCGGGGCATTTACAGCCTGGCCGACCTGCAGGACTACCGGTTGTACCAGCGCTTTACCGCTGGCGTTAGCTGCACCCTTTAAGGGCTAGGGAGCGGGCTTGGCGACGAGAGCACCTACAGGGCAGACCGAGACGCAGGCGCCGCATTCCGTGCAGGAAGACTGGGCGAGCGGCACGTCGCCGAAGGTGCCTACGCGGCGGTTGAGGCCGCGGCCGACGAAGCCGATGGCGCCCACGCCTGCGCGGTGGCGGCAGACCCAAACGCAGCGGCCGCAAAGAACGCAGCGCCCGGGGTCGTAATAAAAGGTGGCGGGGCTGTTATCCACCGGTAGGTCGTGGTCGAGCGGCGGCAGCGGTTCCCGGCGTAGTTTCAGCCCGCGCCGGCGGGCAATCTCCTGCAAGGCGCAGTCGCCGTTCCGGGGGCATTGGCCGCAAGCAAGGCGGTGGCGGGAAAGCAAGAGGGCAAAGGCTTGGCGAACGAGGCGGTCGACCCGGGGGCTGCGTGTTTGGACCACCATGCCCGCGGCCACCGTAAGCGCGCAGGCGGCCACCGGCGCGCGGAAGCCGGCCACCTCCACCAGGCAGAGGCGGCAACTGGCCGCCGGCCGTTCCTCTTCCCTGAAGGCGCAGAGGTGGGGAATATAAATACCGTGGTCCAGGGCCGCCCAGAGGAGTTTTTCGCCGGCGGGCGCCGTAATTTCCCGGCCGTCAATGGTTAGCGTAACCTTCGCGGCCACCGTCGTCCCCCTCTTTTCATGTCCCGTCTTGGGGTGGCGAGAGCTTTACCACGGCGCGGTACTGGGGCGGGCAAGCCACCAGGCAACTGTTGCACTTGACGCACTTCTCCTGGACGATGACCTTAAGCAGGTCCGGCCTCGTCTGCACCGCTTCGGCCGGGCAACTGCCCAGGCAAACGTTACAGAGCTTACTGCATTTTTCCGGGACGATATAGTAGGCGATCAGGTCCTTGCAGGCCAGGGCGGGACAGCGACCCTCGCGCACGTGGGCTTCGTACTCGTGGTAGAAATAGCGCAAGGTGGTGAGTACCGGATTGGGCGCGGTCTTTCCCAGGCCGCAGAGAGAACCCTCCCGCACGTCCTCGGCCAGTTCTTGAAGGAACTCCAGGTCCCCGTCCTTTCCCTTTCCCCTGGTGATGGCCGTCAGCCGGTCCAGCAGGTGTTTGGTCCCCAAGCGGCAAAAGGTGCATTTGCCGCAGGATTCTTTCTGGGTGAATTCCAGGAAATAGCGCGCCACCTCCACCATGCAGTCATCCTCGTCCAGAACGACGAGCCCGCCCGAGCCCATCATCGCCCCCGCTTCCTGCAAAGAGTCAAAGTCAATGGGCAAATCGAGTGCCGTGTCCGGCAGGCAACCGCCCGAAGGCCCTCCGATCTGTACCGCCTTGAACTTCTTGTCTTCTTTGATCCCGTTGCCCGCGCCAAAAATAAGATCGCGCAAAGTAGTACCCATTGGCACCTCCACCAGGCCGGTCTGCGCCACCTTGCCGGCAAGGGCGAAGACGGCGGTGCCGGGGCTGCCGGGCGTGCCGATCCGGCGGAACCAGGCGGCGCCGTGGCGCAAGATGTGGGGTACGTAGGCAAGGGTCTTGACGTTATTGATCAGTGTTGGTTGGCCGTGTAGGCCGTATTCTGCCGGATAGGGAGGGCGAGGCTCCGGGATCCCGGGCCTGCCTTCCATCGAAGCAATGAGGGCGGTCTCCTCGCCGCAGACAAAGGCACCCGAGCCCTGGAAGATTTCCAATTCGAAGGAAAAGTTACTGCCTAAGACGGATTGACCCAAAAGACCCCTTGCGCGTGCCTGGGAGATGGCCTTCTGCAACCGGGCGACGGCCAGCGGGTACTCGGCGCGCACGTAAACGTAGCCCTGCCGCGCGCCCACGGCATAAGCGGCAATCGCCAGGCCTTCCAACACCTGGTGCGGGTCGGATTCTAGCAGGGCACGGTCCATAAAAGCGCCCGGATCGCCCTCGTCCGCGTTGCCGATCACGTACTTGGCTTGCCCCGGGGCGCGGCGGCATACCTCCCATTTGATCCCGGTGGGAAAGCCCGCGCCCCCGCGCCCGCGGAGGCCCGCCTCCTTAATCTCGGCGACAACTCGTTCCGGTGCCATGGTCAAGGCCTGCGCCAGAGCGGCGTACCCGTCATGAACCAGGTATTGGTCGATGTCTTCCGGGTCGATCAGGCCGCAAAGCGCCAGAATGATTCTTTTTTCGTAAACGCCGCGCGGGTACTCGGCGAAGGTGGGGAAGAGATCGTTCGGCTCTAGCGCGGCCAGGGCAAAGTCAAAGCACGGGTCCCCGTGCTGCAGAAAGTCGACGACCAGCCGCCTTGCCTTGTCCTCGTCCACCCAGCCGTAACAGAGGGACGGAAATCCGGGGTGGCGGATGATGACCAGGGGTTCGGCATAGCAATGGCCGAGGCAGCCCACTTCTGCGATCGCGGCGTCGATGCCGTTCCTGGCAACCTCCTCCTTCACCGCGGCCAGCACGTTCAGAGCGCCCGCCGCCCGGCCGCAGGTGGCCGTGCCCACCATGATCAGCGGTCTTTTTTGCCGCGCCGCGAGCTTTTCCTCCGCTTGGCGGCGCAGCCGACGATAGGCCTCATGCACCATAAGGACTTCCCCCGCCGCCGTTGGTCGGCGTGGCGGGCGTCTCCCGGCGGGACTTCTCCAGGCTGAAAGAAAGGAGAAGGCCGTCGACTCGCGTGGGCGAAACACGGCCCTCCACCCGCCCGTCGACCACCACCACCGGGGCCAGGGCGCAGCAGCCCACGCAGGCCACCCGCTCCAAACCAAACTCCCGGTCCGGCGTGGTCTCACCCTCTTTGATCCCCAAACGGCGCTCAAAACAGTCCAGTACCGTATGCCCGCCCATCAAGTGGCAGGCCGTGCCGAGACAGACCTTAAACTGGTGCCTGCCCGGCGGCTTAAGACGAAACTGGGCGTAAAAGGTGGCTACGCTGTAGACGTCGACCGGCGGTACCCCAAAAGCGGAGGCAATTTGCTCCATTGCCTCCGGCGGCAGATACCCCAGCCGCGCTTGAACCGCCTGCAGTACGGGCAAAAGGTTTCCCCGTCGGTGGTCGTACTGCCGGAGGATCGCGGCCACCGCGGCGTGAAGCTGTTCTTCCATGTGTTGGGCCCCCTTAATACGGAAACCTGCCCCGGTGGCGAAAACGACCATCAGCGATATTCGCCTTTCGTGCCCTTTTTCCTGCTCGCCGTGGCGCTTATCAATAAGCGAGTACACCCTGCGAAGGTACGCCAAAAGAGGGGCGGTGCCCGCCCACAAGATCGGCGGCCGGTGGCGCTTCTCCAGGGAAGAACTCCTGGAGTGGTTCCGCGCCGCCGCTTCAGGAGCCGAGAATTCCCTCCGAGGCAGCGGGCACCGCGGGGTAGAGTACGACGAGCCTCTAACCCCCGAGGAAGCGAAGGCAAGCGAAACGGCCTGGCAGGCCTACCTGGCCGGTTTGGACAAGGGAGAACCCCTGGAAAAAGTAAGGCAGGAACTCCTGGAGGAAGAACGTGGCTGAGTGGCAGGTAGTCATCCTCCGGCCGGCCCGGCGCTACCTGGAGAAACTGTCCCGAAAGGAGCAGGAGCGGATACTGAACGCCCTCGAGAAGCTTCCGGAAAACCTACTTCTACTCTTTTCGTCCCATGTTACTGACGCTCCGAGAGTTTCAACCACAAACCTTAGTGGGACCAGTGTCCTGCCACCGACGACTACCGGCGCCACGTCCAGGGTAATCGAAGTGTCTGCGGTCCTGCCGTCCCAGAACCACACCCGCCGCAGACCGGCGGTACTCCCTACTGTCACAGCCACACCAATAGCTTCGATTTCTGTGGTGCTGTACGACCTTACCGCGGCTATTGTCTGAGTTTTCTCGTCCCATACTACCGACCCACCAAGCGCTTCCACCACACCTCTCAACGGAACCAATGTGCGTCCGCTCACTATCAGGGCGGGGACTTCTGTCTTCACTTCTACACCGTTCACATACACTTTGGCCTGTGTCTTCGGGGTGCCTGTCGGCGGAACCGTCTTCGTCTTTGGAACCGTCAACTGCTGCCGTGGTGGCGAAGGCAAAACAGGAGTCGGCACAGGTAGCTTTGGAGCCGGCACGGGTAGCGTTGGGGGCACGCTCGGAACCATGAACGGCGAGGTATCTATCAACTCCGCGTTCCAAATTCGCGCCTGCTGGTTCCTATCGGGAATTATAATCTTCGAGCCAACACCGGCAAAAATCTCATATGCCGCCGGCCGGCGCCGTTCGTGGGCCGGGATACCCAACCCCTGGGTGGGGGGTGGCTGCCAAATTGGCCCGGCCGAGTTGTGGAAAAGAGAAGCCCCGG
>JACIYD010000171.1 GCA_014360105.1 Clostridia bacterium | reverse complement strand
CGGCGAGGAAGACCGAGGAAAACGGCTCGACGTCTATCTACACGAGCGCCAAAGCTTTCCTTCACGGGCACAGGCCCAAAGGGCAATTGCCGGCGGCGAGGTGCGGGTAAACGGAGAGAAGGTCAAGGCCGGCTACCGGCTGCGGGCGGGCGACCGCATCGAAATTACCTGGCGGCCGCCATCACCCCCGGCGCTCGCCCCGGAAGAGATGGCGCTCGACATCGTCTACGAAGATGAAGACCTGCTCGTAATCAACAAGCCGCAGGGGCTGGTAGTGCATCCCGCGCCGGGTCACCCGCGGGGTACGCTCGTCAACGCCTTGTTACACCACTGCCGTGATCTTTCGGGCATCGGCGGCACGCTCCGGCCGGGTATCGTGCACCGGCTGGACAAAGACACTTCGGGCCTCATCTTGGTGGCGAAGCACGATCACGCCCACTTATGCCTGGCTAAGCAGCTCAAAGCGCACACGGTACAGCGGGTTTACCTCGCCTTGGTTCACGGCCACCCGCCGGCGGCCGGGACAATTGACGCTCCTATCGGCCGGCACGTGCGCCAGCGCAAAAAAATGTCCGTTCGCCGTTCCGGGGGCAAAAAGGCCGTTACTCATTTCCGCGTATTGGAATACCTGGCCGCTTACGCCCTGGTGGAGGCAAGACTGGAAACCGGCCGCACGCACCAGGTGCGGGTGCACCTGGCCTCGCTCGGGCATCCGGTAGTGGGGGATCCGCTCTACGGTCGCCGTCGGCCGTCCCTGTCGGTACCCGGGCAGCTCTTGCACGCTTACCGGCTTTCTTTTTATCACCCGCGCAGCGGCCGCCTGATGGAGTTTACCGCGCCCTTGCCTCCTGTCTTCGCCGCCACTCTCGAGGCCCTGCGGCAGGGGCGGCGCAAGGATAGATGAAGCGCGCCGGCGGCCCCGGGCGGCCAGGACCGCCGGCCGGAGGGATTAACGTGTCCGACTGGGTCCCGCTCTGCTACGCGCCAAGCCGCGTCGAAGCGGAACTGCTGCCCTAAGCCAGCCTTTTACCCGCTGAACCCGGATCAAGGCTGTAGATTTCCTCCACCCGCACGGTCACCACGGCCTGGGGTGTTAGCCCCAGGGGAGCCAGCTCTTCTTTGGCCCGCGCTAGCAGTTCGCCCTCCTCGATCACGCTAGCCGGGCCGGCGAAACGGTAGCCGTGGCGGTTCTTCACGTCGAGGGCCACGATGGCCGCCCAGGGGTTTTCCCGCAAATTGGCCAGCGTCCGGCCACCGGTGACTTCGGCAAAGTAGAGCGTCTGGTCGTCGAGTACCTTGGTGGAGCCTTTGGGTCCGAGGTTGGGCCGGCCCTGGCGGTCCGCCGTGGCTACATAGCAAGCGCTCTTCTTCACCAATTCCTGCATTTCTGCCGTTAACACGGCCATGGCTTTCTCCTCCCCTAAAATTCCAGTTTCTGGGGCTTGACCTGGGTCTGCTCCCCTTCCATTATAAGGGTCCGACCTCCTGCCGGACAAGTTCCCCATCTTCCTAATTGGTCGACACAAAAGATGCTTTTTCGCAGCAGGAATCTATTAACCAGTGTCAAACAGCATAGACAAGTTATGGAAAGCCAGTTAAAAACTAGGAGGGAGATGGGGCTTTGAAAAAGGTCAACGCATCGACACCACGCGTGATCGGTCGTTTGGATTCCCTTACCGATGTTTTAAAGCAGCTTCTCTTCCAATACGAGCCGCGGAGTCTGGCGGAACTGTTGCCCCCGGCACGTGCCTATCTCGGCCTGCGCCATTCCCCCGGTCGCCTGGAAAAAGACGTATTGCGCTGTCTCCAGAAAAACCCGGCGTTCGAAGAAACCAATCCCGGACTCTGGTCGCTCAACCTGCGGGGAATGCGCGAGAACGATAGCGCCTACCAGGTGCTGAAAAAGGAGGGCCGGCCCTTACGGTTGTTGGAGATTAACGAGTATCTCTCGCGCAACGGTCGCCAGTCGATCCTCGAAGAAAAACAACTGGTGCGCGACGGGCGCTTCTTGCGCCTGAAGGGCGGGCAATGGGTCCTCGTGCCCTGGGAAGTAACGCGGGGAGTACAGCCCAAGGAACTCGATCAGGTGGTTGCCTTCATGCGCCGCACGGGCGAACCGCCGCCCATCGGGCAGATCAGCGAAGAAATCCTGGGTACGGGTTGGCGTGAAACCAACCTTCTTCAATGCCTGGAAGAAGACCATCGCTTCGTCTGGGTGGGTGGCGACCGCTGGTACCTGCGCGCCCTGGTGCCGGCACCGCCGTCGGCCGAGGAGGATCCTCTGGCTTTTCTGCGCGACGGCGAACTGAGCGCCCTGCAGGGTGCTGAGTTGATGCTCACCTTTCAGGACAGCGATCCCCAGCGCCGCACCTACATCATTTCTTCCCGGGACCTCCAGGCGGGTATCATGCGCATCAGTAAGCGCCTGGAAAAACTCTTTCTCAATCTGCCGCCGGTAGCCTTTATCAGCTTCAAAACGCCTGCCGGCCCCTGTCCCGCCTGGTATTACCGCGAGGCGCAGTTGATGGCCGGCCTGGGACCCTGGTTTGCCGCCCAGGGTCTGGCGCCGGGCAGCAAGCTGGAGATCAAGCGCGTTCAGGAGGGGGAGGAAGTCGCCTTCCACCTTGTCCCCACCGGAGAACGCGAAGCCGAGGTCTACGAGGAGGCACGGCGGGTAGAACGGATTGCCGCCCTGCGGGAGGAGGAAGAGCTGGCGGGCTGGCCTGCGGAAAGGTTGCTCGCCGAAATCCTCCGTGTCTTTCCCGAGGGCCTGGGGGAAGAAACCCTGTTGCGTATCGTCGGCCTTCTGCGGCCGGAAGTAGCGGGGAGCGTGCTGCCTACCCTGGCGGAATTGCCCTTCTTTGAAGAGATCTCGCCCGGTACCTGGTATTTCAACGAGGGGATGAAACAAGCCTACGATGACCTGCAAAGCCAGGTGCGCGAGGCACGGGCCATGCTCGAGCGGCAGCGGGCCGAGGTGGCCGCAACCATGGAGCAGGCCCGTGCGCTGACGGTTCTCAAGCGAGACTTAGAGGCGGAACTGGAAGCCTGGCAGCAGCGGGCGAAGGAGGCGGAGGATAGGCTGAAAGAGGCTTTGGCCCAGGTGCAGGCACTGGAACGCGAAAAAACGGCCCTGCGCGATGAACTGGAAAAACTGGTACGCCGCAAGGAACAGTTGCGCGCCGAACTGGCCCAGGCGGAACAGGAAATCGCCGGTCTCCAGGCGGAAAAGGAAGCATTAGAAAGCAGGGTAGAACAGCTCGAGAACAGATTGCTCCAACTTCAGGGATCGTACAACAAGTCCCTGAGCAAGGCCCAGGCGGAACACACGGCCCTAAAACAAAAACTGAGCGATACCGAGAAGCGGCTGCAAGGAGCCCTGGTGGCCAATCAGGAACTGCAGAAGCTTTTGGCGCAACTGCAAGAGGAACGCCTAGACCTCAAACGACAGCTTTCCCCCTGGCCCGTGCGCCTGGCCGTAGCCATAAGCCGGCTCCTGGGCTTTGGGCGCAGCGTGGCGGTGGATCTCTAGCGAGGCCCCGAGGTGGGAGGAGGAGCTGCAGGTACCGTGGCAACGACGCTGGCGTCGTATGGTGCGAGCGTGATGGTGGCCGCGCCGTCGATCGTGGCCAGTGGCTCTTCCCGAAGGAGGTCATAAGCATTTCCGGGAGCGGCCAAGGGAAGTCTTACCGTCTGGGGCTCGGGCCCGGCATTGAGGACCACATACACTTCCTCTTGGCGCCAGCGCCGGCGGTAACCGTAAAGGCGCCGGGAGGCCTCGACCAGGAAAACCTCGAAGGTTCCCCGGCGCAGGGCAGAGTAGCGGTGCCGCAAGGAGATGAGCTGGCGGTAGAGGAGGAAGAGTTGCTGCTTGCGTCGCCCCGGTTCCCAGGGGAAGCAGCGGCGGCAGTCGGGGTCTTGTTCTCCTTCCAGGCCGATCTCATCACCGTAGAAGATCATGGGGACCCCTACATAAGTCATTTGAAAGACGATCAAGGGAACGAGCCGCCGCGCTGCTTCGCCTTTAGCGGCGCCCGGCTGACCAAGGGTGCGGCTTGCCTCGGTAAAGAGCCGGGCGGTGTCGTGACTGCCTAAAAGGTTGAGCTGGCAATAATTGACCTGCTCGTGATAGCGCAGGCGCAAGCGCGCGAGCAGGCGGTCAAAGGTCAAAAGGTCGGTCTTTTCGCGAAGGAAGCAGTCTAGGGCCAGTTCGCGCCAGGGGTAGTTCATTACTGCGTCAAACTGATCGCCCCTGAGCCAGGGCCGCCCGTCGCCCCAGATTTCGCCAACCAGATAGGCGTCCGGGTTAATGGCTTTGACGAGCCGCCGGAATTCCACCCAGAAATCACCCTTGATTTCGTTGGGGACGTCAAGGCGCCAGCCATCAATACCGTAGCTTGTCCAATATTGACC
>JACIYD010000170.1 GCA_014360105.1 Clostridia bacterium | reverse complement strand
TGGATGCTTTCGACCCGCCCGCCGCAGGGGAGACCAGTCGGTGGCCGTCCCGGACGGAGGGCGACCCGCCCGGCAGACGGCCCCCAAGAGGCGGCGAGGTGCGAGCCCTTGAGGGGCAAGGGCAAACGCCAAAGCGTTCAAGGGGGAACCCTTCATGCCGGAAAAAAGGAAGGGCATTCGAAGGAGGCGTGCCGCCTGGAAGTGGGTTCTAGAACACGGCGAGGAAGAACCAGACGATCATTACGATCTCGATCCCGAGCTTTAAAAGCGTGCCGCCGAGAAAACCTACTACGGTGCCGAAACCCGTCCGCAATGCCTGTGCCGGCTCCTTGCCGCTGGCCAATTCGGCGAGGGCGGCGCCCAGGAAAGGGCCGGCAATGACGCCTACGGGACCCAATAAGGCAAGGCCGATAATGCCGCCCAGGACGGCTCCCCATCCGGCCGAGCGGGAGCCGCCGTATTTTTTGACGCCCCAGACGGCCGCCAGGTAGTCGAGCAGGAGGACGAAAACGGTGATCAGCCCCTGAACAAGGTAAAAGCTCCAAGAGAGACGGGCAAACCCGGTGAGGAGCCCGTAAAGGAACATGCCCGCCCAGATCAGAGGCACGCCGGGCAGCACGGGCAGGACGGTTCCGGCAAGCCCGGCTATGAAGAAAAGGATGGCGATGATTAGGGGGAAAAAGCTCATCCTTACCTTGCCTCCGCCAATATTCTATCCTTCCTTTGCGCCCTCCACCCCCGGCGCCAAGCCCTTCTACCTTGTGCTTCAAACCCCCACATATTTGGCCTTGTGGCCGCTTGGCGGGCAACCCGCGGCGGTCGGGGCGAGCCACCGGCCGGGAAGGGAAGGGGGGCCGCCGCGAGAGGTATCCCATTGGTCGGGCCGGCCACCCGCGAAAGGGCGTTCTGGCTGAAAAGGCACGAGTATGGCGGCGCGGCTATCGGTGACCCTGTCAGGCAGTCACGTAATTTTCCAGGACCCCTAGCTTTTCAATCTCCATGCGGATACGGTCGCCCGGTTGCAGGAAGACCGGGGGCTGACGGAAGACGCCCACGCCGGCCGGGGTGCCCGTAGCGATAAGGTCCCCGGGTAACAGCGTTACCACCTCGGAAATGAAGGCGATAAGAGACGACACATCAAAAATCATCGAGGCGGTGTTCCCGTCCTGCCGCAGCTCGCCGTTTACCCAGCAGCGCAGGCGCAGGTTTTGGGGGTCGGGGACTTCGTCGGCCGTGACCAAGTGCGGGCCGATGGGAGCAAAGGTATCGTAGGTCTTGCCGCGCAGCCACTGCCGGTCGCCAAACTGGATGTCCCGGGCGCTGACATCGTTGAAGATGGTGTAGCCGGCCACGTAGTTCATTGCCTCGGCCTGGGGAATGTTTTTGCCCCGCCGGGCGATGACCACGGCCAGCTCCGTTTCATAATCCAGTTGGTGTGTTGCGGCCGGTTTGACGATGGGGCAGCCCGGTCCGGTAAGGGCGGTGGAAAACTTGGCGAAAAGGATGGGATGAGGGGGCGGTTCGGCCCCGTGTTCGGCGCAGTGGTCCCGGTAATTGAGCCCGACGCAGACGATCTTGTTGGGGTTACTCAAGGGCGCGAGGGTGTTGATCTCGGAGAAGGGGAGCAGGAGGCCTTCGCTTGCCAATTCCTCGCGCGTAGAAGACTCCAGGAGGTCGGCCGTAATGCCGGCCAGGCGCGGCAAGGCTTCGGGGTGGCCGGCCAGCAGTTTCTCGAGGCTGGTGAGATCCAGTCCCGCGCAGTCTCTTTTCCTGCCGAGAGCCGTGAGGTCCAAAACACCGTCTTCCAGCCACAGCCCCAGATGCCCCGGCCCGGCCGGCCGGGAAGCAAACATACCCAGACGCACCGAGTCTACCCCCCTATAAGGCAAGGGCCTCAACTCCTGGTGGGAGCTTCGGCCTGAGCCAATTCTTGCTGCCGCAGCTTGGGCTTGGGCGGGCGCCCTCCACCCCGAAGGTGTTGGCGTTAAACTCCCCAGTCACCCGGGGGAGGCACGCCAGCCTTAATCAACTATACCACATGTGGTAGAAGGCGGCCAAGAGAAAAAGGACGGTAGCCACTGGGGCGAAGGGGGCCCGCACCGCCAATACCGCCTGCCAGACGCCGGCGACCGTTAAAAAATTTTTTTCCGGAAGGAGGAATTATGGCAAAGACGGCGAACCTTTCTAACGGCATTCAAGATTGTATACATAATGGCATACTTGGGCCTTCGGTAACCTTATATAATTCGCTATTCTTTGCTGCGTAGCGGGTTCTGGGTGCGCGCTACCTACCCCGAGCCGCGCCCTCAGATAATAGCGTGAAGGAAGGTCGGTAAATGAGCATGCGGGAGGAGCCCAATACTTCCAACGACCTCGCTTATCAGAAGATTAAGCAGGCGATTATCGGAGGTTACTACCGCTCCGGCGAGCGGTTGATCGAACAAGAGTTGGCGCAGAAGCTGGGACTCTCCCGCACGCCCGTGCGGGAAGCGTTGCGCCGCCTGGAGCGGGAGGGGTTTATCGAGAAGACCCCTTATAAGGGCGTTACCGTCAGGAAGTTTACCACGAAAGAAGCGGAGAGCATTTATCAGGTGCGCGCCGCGTTGGAAGGCCTTGCCGCCTACCTGGTGGCGCAGCACGGAGACCGGGAGGTGATAGAGGAGCTAAGGAACAAAGTGGCGGCCGCAAAGGAGGCCTTGGCCGCGCAGGATCTGGAGAAGGTTGCCGCCATTAACAACGAGTTTCACGATCTATTGGCCTGTGCCCACGACAACGAAGTGCTGACCGATCTCCTTCTTAATTTGCGCGCCTGCATCTCCATCCTGCGCGTGACCACTTGGACGGTTCCCGGGCGGCCCGCCCAGACGTTGGCAGAACACGAGGCGATCGTTGCGGCCATCGCCGGGGGCTCGCCGGAGCGGGCAAGAGAAATGGCAATAAGGCACATCGAGAACTCCTGGAAGGTAGCCGGCGGCGTCCTTGCCCGCCAGGCAGCAGTAGAACTCTAACCAAAAGGGGTGCGATGGGTTTGTCGGCGGCCAAGACGGCGGAGCTCTTGGAGAAAGTAAGGGTGGCGACCAGGGGAAATCCGCAGGAAATCGCCAGACAACACCAACGGCAGAAACTTACGGCGCGCGAGAGAATCGACCGTCTGACCGATCCGGGGAGTTTTACCGAACTAGACCTCTTTGTCCGGCCGGCCGGCGGGGGACGGGATGCCGGCGCCTGGGGCGACGGGGTGGTAACGGGCTATGCGACCATCGAAGGGCGGCCGGTCTGTCTTTATGCCCAGGACTTCACCGTTCAGGGGGGCTCCCTGGGTCGCGCGCACGCGGGTAAGATCGCCAAGGTGATGGACCTGGCAGTGGAGAATGGCGTGCCGCTGATCGGGCTCATCGACTCCGGGGGCGCGCGCATTCAGGAGGGACTGGGGCACTACGGCCTCATCTTCTACCGGAACGTCCGTACCTCCGGGGTGGTACCGCAGTTGTCGCTCATCCTTGGCCCTTGCGCCGGTGGCGCGGTCTACTCTCCGGCGCTGGGCGACTTCATCTTGATGGTGCAAGGCATCAGCCGCATGTTCATCACCGGCCCCCAGGTGATCAAGGCGGTTACCGGCGAGGAGACGACCACGGAGAAACTGGGCGGTGCCCAGGTGCAGTGTGCGACAAGCGGTGTGGCCCACTTCCTGCTGCCCGACGAAGAAAGCTGCTTCCAGACGACGCGGCGCCTTCTTGCGTTCCTTCCCGCCAACAGCAACGAGATGCCGCCCTGCAAGCATACGAGGGACGGGGCGGATCGCCGGACGGAGGAGATCGAAGAGATCGTACCGGACGACCAGCAGCAGGCCTACGACATGAGAGAAGTGATACGCGTTCTGGTGGACGAGGGGGACTTCCTCGAAGTCCAGGAGTTATACGCGCGCAACATCATTTGCGCCTTTGCGCGCCTGGCCGGCCGACCTGTGGGAATTATCGCCAACCAGCCCAAGTTCCTGGCCGGGTGTATTGACATTAATGCCGCCGATAAAGCCGCGCGCTTCATCCGCTTCTGCGACGCCTTCAATCTTCCCATCCTTAATCTGGTGGACTGCCCTGGGTATTTGCCGGGCGTCGCCCAGGAGCACGGGGGGATCATCCGCCACGGGGCGAAGATGATCTACGCCTATGCGGAGGCGACCGTGCCGCGCATCAGTGTGGTGCTGCGCAAAGTTTACGGCGGAGCAATGTCGGGAATGGCTGTGAGCAAGTATATGGGCACCGACTTCAGCCTTGCCTTGCCCACGGCGGAAATGGCCATCATGGGGCCGGAGGCGGCGGTAAACGTCCTCTACCGCGATGAACTGGCGCGGGCGGCCGATGCCGAGGGTTTGCGGCGCCAGAAGATTAAGGAATACCGCGAGCGATTTGCCAATCCGT
>JACIYD010000017.1 GCA_014360105.1 Clostridia bacterium | reverse complement strand
GGCGCCGCTTTTCCAGCAGGTGGACGAAGCCGAGCGTCGGCGGCAGGCCCGGCCTCGCCTTTTCAAAGCAGGCCAGGGCTTCTTCCAGTAGGCCCAGGCGCTGCTTCTCTACGCCCAGGTTGAAAAGGGTAAAGGGGTCGCCGGGGCGCTCGCTCAACTCCAGCTCCAGCAGCCGCAGATTGCGCCGTATCTTTTCCCGCCCGGCCACTTCTTCCGGCAGATAGCCGTAGTGGCGCAGGCGTACCCCGCTCATCTCCACCCGGCCGAGACCGGCGGCGACAATGCTCGGGAGGATCTGCTCGTGTACCCTTCCCGTCCAACGGTATTCCGGGCGCCGCCGCAAGAGGCGCACGGCCGGACTAACCACCTCGCGGCCGCGCGCGTCCACCAGGTTGTGAATGTGAATAAAGTAGGCCTCCGTCTCCTCCTTTTGCACCAGCTCCCGTACCAGCGGCCCATCCTCGGCAAAAAGGACCTCGTCGGCGTCGAGGTAGAGCACCCAATCCCCGGTAGCCTGTTCCAGGGCGAAATTGCGCGCCAGGGCGAAGTCATCTTGCCAGGGAAAGGAGAGGATCCGCGCGCCGAGACGTTGCGCCACACCGGGCGTGTTGTCGCCAGAGCCGGTGTCCACCACCAGTAGCTCGTCGGCCACGACCGCGCCGCTTGCCAAACACTCTCCCAGGGTGGCGGCCGCGTCCCGGGCGATGACGCAAAGGGTAAGCCGCGGCGGCACTAACCATCCCCCCGGCTCAGGCGTTCCAGGCTCACGTCGACCATCTCTCGCAGCGCCGCCAGCCGCTCGCTGGCAGGAAAGAAGCGCTGCCCTTCGGCCAAGAGGGCACAAGCCTCGCGCAGACGGGCTTCCACCAGCAGCAGGTTGTTCGCCGGTGAAGGATTGAGCTCGACCGCCTGTTGGTAGAAAGTAGCAGCCTCTTTGTACAGGCCCCGGGCGGTACAGATGCTGCCCATGGCCAGACACATGCTTTCGTCGACCGTTTTTGCTTCCAGCGCCTTGAGGTAGCAGTCAGCCGCTTCTGCCGTCCAACCGTAGCGGTAGTAAAGGTGGCCGAGGCGCAACGGGCTGATCTCCCCCGCCAGCAGCGAGACAAGACGCAGCGCCGCCGCCGCATGACGCCGAGAAGCCGTCTCCAAGGTCAGGGTAAAAAGCAGCCAGGCTTCCTCCTGCTGCCGCCGGTCTGCCCGGTTTAGCTGCACCCCCTGGGGGTCGACCGCGGCGCCCCAGAGATAAAGCGCGTACGCCCGCCAGACGAGCGAGGCGGCCACTTCACCGGCCACCTGTAACCGTCTTAAGAGGTGCCGCGTCAGCTTGCGCCGTTCGCCCAGAGAAGCCGCGAGGGCCGCCAGGCGGAGGGCTTCCGCGTAGGAGCGCGCGGGCGGCCGCACTTTAAGGGCGGCCCGAAGGGCTTCGCGCCATTGCCCCGCCTGCAGCCGGCCGCGGGCAACCAGGAGTTGCCACCGGTGTTTGTCTGCGCTTTGCCAGACCGGGTCTTCAGCCGGAGGAAGAAGGGCAAGCATGGCGCGGCCTTCCCCCTCGGCCACGAGCGCCTGGAGTAGCACCGCCCGGGCTTGGCTTTGCGCCGCAGGCAGGAGTTGCTGCAGCGCTTCGGCCAGTTTTTCTCCTGTCAAGCCCCGGCCACGGAGGAGGCGCACCAGCCCGGCCGCCGCCTCCGGCTGCTCCGGCATCTGCTCGAGCGCCGCGAGATAGGCGCGCGCGGCCCGACGGCGCTCGCCCAGTTCCTCGTAAATCTGACCAAGAAGTACCTGGCCCAGCGGACCGTTTACCCCGCAGGTGTTGAGGTAGCGCGAGGGTGGCGCGGGCATACGGGACAGTTCTTCCAGCACCTGGATGGCCTCGGCGTAACGGCCAAGGCGTTTTAAGGCGAGACCGCGCAGGTAGAAAAGGTCGGCATAATCGGGAAACTGTTGGCAGCCCTTTTCCGTCACGGTAAGGGCCTGGCGTGCGTCCCCCGCTTCCAGCAGGGTAACGGCGAGGCTCCGTACCAGGCTGGCATAGTAGCTCACTTGCGGCGACAGCCGGTGGAAAAGGGGCCAGAAGAGCTCAAGGGCTCCCTGGAAGTCGCCGCTCTGGTAACGTGTCACCCCGAGATTGTAGCGCAAGAAGGGATCGTCCGGGCGAGCGCCGAGGGCCCGCTCCAGGATGGCCCGGTTGCGCGCCGTCTTGGCCGCGCTCCTCGCCGCGAGATAGCCGTAATGGCGGATGACAAGTGGCGCTTCCGGCAGGCGCGTCTGGGGACGGGCGGCCAGAATCGAGGGCAGAATCTGCTCATGAATGGCGCCGCTGAACCGGTATTCCGGCCGGCGCCGGAAAAGGCGGAGGTTGAGGTGGCGCAGGACCTGGGCACCCGGACCGTCCGCGGTAGGGCTTTCGATAGTGACGAAGTAACCCTCGACATCCTCCGGTGCCGCCAGGAGGGCCGGCAGGGCCTCCCTACCCCCGGCCAGTTCTTCATCTGCATCCAGCACCAGGATCCACGCACCGCTTGCCCGGCTTAAGGAGGCGTTCCGCGCCAGGCTGAAGTCGTCCTGCCAGGGTTCGAAATAGACCCGCGCCCCCCATTGTCGGGCGAGGAGCGGTGTCTCATCCGCGGAGCCGGTGTCCACCACGATAATCTCGTCGACCAATCCCTGCACACTAGCAAGGCAACGCGCCAAATGTGGCGCCTCGTTGCGCACGATCATACAAAGACTGAGCCGCGGTGCGGTCACCAAGACAAACATCTCCTCCTTCGGGAAGACTGCCTTCGCCAGGGCCCCCCGAATCCCACTTTGCTCCTTGCGGTTTTTCGGCTCCCTCGTTGGCGTGAGCCTGGCGGGCGATACTCGCGCGCGAGCCTCGGGCCGCGCCGGGCCTATATCGCGCCCCGGGTGGCGGTGGCCATCCGCGTCCTTTGTACGCGCCTATGCCCTCGCCCTCGATGAGAAGCCGGGCTTGCCGCGCTGCGGAAAGTTTTGTACCGGGAGCCAAAGAACGCCTGACGAAAATGGCGATACCCCGGCGCCAAGGTCGGTTGAGAGGGCCCGGCAGCCCTCTTCGCCGGCGAGGGGCCACCGGGCCGTGCAAGCGGTCTGCCCGGTCTCTCTTTAGACCTGTGCGTTGAAGAAGATGTCCAGAGTGGTGGCGACCGGAGCGCTATAGGCGATGCGGGTATATTTCATGAAGACGCGGGCCACATAGGCCTCGATGGTCCCCGCCGCAAGGGTGGCGGCCGCGGTGTCGATGTACCAGATATTGGCGTCGGGGCTGGTTTCGATGCGGATCGAGGCGTCCTGGCCGCCCTTATTGTAGACGGCAAAAGTATACTTGGTCTTCTGGGAGGTGTCTTGCGCGGGGACAAAAGCCCAGGCGGTCGAAGTCGCCACATCCGCCCAGCTCAATTCGGTGAAGCCGCGTGCCTGCAAGTTGGTCTGCAGGTTGTTGGCCCCGTCCTGCGCCAGCGGCGCATCGGCGGAACCATAGACGCGCACGTGGTCGGAGAGGGTGAGGTCGCGGATATCAAGGTTGGTGGCGGTGACGTTAACGACGTCGGAAATGCTGGCGATCTGCAATAGCCCATCCGCCGTTTGGGCGAGGGCCGCGCCTTGAGAACCATAGACCGTGACATGGTCGGAAAGCGTGAGGTCACGGATGTCGAGATTAGTCGCCATGACGTTGACCACGTCCGAGATGCTGGCGATCTGCAACAACCCGTCTGCGGTTTGGGCGAGGGCCGCTCCTTGGGAACCGTACACCATAACATGGTCCGAAAGCGTGAGGTCGCGAATGTCAAGATTAGTCGCGGTGACATTGACGACGTCGGAAATACTGGCGATCTGCAATAGCCCGTCTGCCGTTTGGGCGAGGGCGACCGCCTGGTTACCGAAAATCTGCGTCCGCAGTTTTTCCGGTTCCAGGTTGAACACCACGTTATTGGGCAAATGAACTCCCTCCTTTCCCTTAGAAAGAAACAGCCATCTGTGCCATTTCTTGGTTTATATAGTATGACCGTGAGCGGTCGAGCGTGCAGCGTGAGCAGAAACGACGGCCGGCGCAAAAACCGCGTCCCTGTGCCCTGCGGCGCCACCCGCCGGGAATTAGCTCTGGCTCTGGAACCAGATGCGCAGCGGGGTAGGCGAGGGCGCCCGGTAGGCCAGGCGGGCATAGCGCAGGAAAAAGCGCGGTGCAAGGACCAAAAGCCCTCCCGGCGCCACCTCCTGCTCGGGGGTATCGCCCGTCCAGTTGTTACGGTCCGGGCTGATCTCCATTTGTACTGCGGCCGCCTGCGTCCCCGCGTTGAGCACGGCAAAGGAATAGAGCCGTACGGCGGAAACGTCGCGCGGCGCCGTGGTCGCCCGGGTGGGACCGGCGACCACTTGTTCCACACTTTCCCGGAAACCGCGCTCGGCTACCTGTACCTGGGCAACGCCGCCGGTCGTCGTGGCCAGGGGGGCGGCGCTGCTGCCGTAAATGCGCACGCCGTCGCGCACGGGCGCAAGGTCGCGGATATCCCCCGTCACCGTCGCCTGGACGTTTACCAGCACCGGACCGGCCAGGCGTACCGGCTTTACGATCTGCCCCACCGTCTCTACGTGGCGCACGAAGACCCGGCCCTTTTCATCCAGCCGCAAGGCCCGGCGCGGGTAGCGGCGGTAGGCCTCGACGCGGTGGACGACGAGCATACCGGCGCCGACAATGCCCACCTCAAGACGTACGGCCCCCGTCCCCGAGACGGTGGCAAACAGGCGACTTTCCACCGCGGGTTCATCACTGGGCACCAGGGGAAAGAGCAGTCTGCCGAGCAGGTAGCCGTCCGGCCGGTAGAGGTAGACACGCAGGTAAGCGGGCACACCGGCGGGCTGGGAGGCGAGATTAACCCTCGCCTCCCAGCGTTGCCCTTCACCGGCGGAGATGGCGACCTCTTGCGCCTGGACGATACCGGCGGGCGGGCCGGACGGGTGCACGATGGCCACCGGCCGGGGACCGGGTGGCGTTCCCAGCCACTGCCAGGCCGTCGCCGCATCCCCGCCCACCCGCAGCCAGCCGTCCGGGAAGTCGGGCAGGGTTACCTGGGCGAAGCGAAAATCGCCGTTATAGACCTGGTCCGGCATTTACCCTCCCCCGACCGTTTCTCGCGGCGGCCCAATTCCCCGTACAGCCTCTATGAGGCGTGTGCATTGCCTTGCCCGCCGTCCTCGGGGCCGGTACCCTCCTCAGGACCCTCTTCGCCGGCAGTCGGATTTTCCAGAGAGGCCGGTGTCTCCGGGAGAGGCTGCTCGTCTACCGGAGAAGTCACTTCTGTGCCCGGCTCCCCCGCGGCTCGCCTTTCCTCCTCCGGCGCGGTTTCCGCCCGGTCGGCCATCAAACTGCGGCAGCGCCCTTTGGCGGTGGCGTAGATTGCCCCGGAGAGGTTGAGCGGCCCGTACAAGTCCATCAGCTTTCTTTCATCGAGCCCGTAAAGCGCGAAATGATCTCTCACCGGCTTGGGGAGAGCGCGAAGGAAGACTTCTTGCGCCAAACCATCACAACCCCTTTCCCGAGATTATTTCCTACCGCGTAAGCGCGGCATGCCAAGGACCCGGGTGCTACAAAGTTATCTTATGTTTCTTGGTTGGGAAGCGTTACCAGATCGTCCGCCTGGCGAGGCCTAGTCGACTGCCCACCGCGCAATCAAGGAACCTTCCCGGTGCACGCTTTCATATGATGTTCCATGGAAAAGGATAGCAAGTATCGACAAGCTTACCGAAAAAAAGGAGGGAGTTTCTGTGGGCGAGATTCAACCCGGCAAGTGCCCTGTTGTCCTAGGCGAGCCCCAGTGCCCGCCGCCCACGCAGATCGACTGCGTGGAAGTGCTTAAGGTCTACGATCAGTGCATTAAGGAGGAAATCATCTTTAGAGAGGTTCCCGTTCCTGTAGGCTGTATTATCGATCCCACCGACACCATCGTCTGCGAAGTGGTCTTTCCCGATACCACCTGCTCCATCTTTAGCTTCGGGACCCCTGACCCGAACAACTTCCGCTCCATCGTCATCAAGCAAACCGTGACCATCAGAATCCGGGTTTTCGACGCCGCCGGCAACGAAAAGCCCCTGTGCGCCGTCACCGACGGACCGTTCCAGCAGTTCCAGGACGTCTTCCTCTTTGCCCCGGAAGGTACCTTTGGCCAGTGCCGCATCGTCAGCGCCCGCTGCGAATGCACCGTGATTACCGTCGATCTACTTCCGACCTACTTCTGCAAAATCAAGATCTGCAAGGAGATCCAGGTGAAGGCCCTGGTGAAGCTCCTGGTGCCGAGCTACGGCTTCTGCCAGCCTGGACCCTGCGTGGTAACGCCGCAAGAGGAGTTCCCCTGCCCGCCCGAAGACCTCTTCCCGCCCCAAAGGGACCCGCAACAAGGGTAGGCGGGCACCAGGAAAAGAGTCCTTTGGAGGGCTCTTTTGCCCAACGCTCGTGTCACGCGGTAAGAAGGAGGCGGGCCGCCAGGCCCGCCCTTTTTTTGTATTCTACAAAACCGGATAAAGGAGGAAGAGCGGTGAAGATCGTTAATACGAGCCGCAAGTTCTATATTACATTGGAACTCTCGGAAGATGAACTTAAACAACTCCAACAAGAATATCAGAAGATCGCCTTAGAAAAGAGTGCCATTTCGGCCTTACTTGAACAACTGCTCTTTGCCGTCCGTTAACCCGGCTCACGGCCGGACTGTTTGCCCTCAGCGCCGGGGACGTCCTAAGCCCTCGTCCGGCGGGTAGGCCTGCCTGAGAAGGGCCTCCGGCGTCATCACGGGCAAATCTCCCCCGGCTGCCGAGGAGAAGTAAACGAGTTTTTGTCCCGACGGAACGGCGACCGAAACCCAATCCACCGCGTCCGCGGCCGGCGTCCCATCCGGCGGCGCCGGTAAAGGGGCGGCCGTCGCGCCGGACCGGGCCGGCACCTTGGCCCCTGGAGGCGCCAAAACAGAAGGATATAAGGCCTGCACGTCCAGGCCAAAAGTGGTGAAGTAATCCTTCACCTCGTCCGGTACGGCCGTGGCAAAAGCTTCTTTGGCCAAATCTCCTTACCCCCTCTTGAGAAAGTGCTGCCCGAAAGCCCGCTACCAAAACTAGGTTATGCTTTGGCACAGCAAGATGTGGCGGGCGCGAGCGGCACAGAAAGGGCCGTACCCCCGGCCGGGTACGGCCCAAGACTTTCGTCTTCTACTCTGCCCCGGCGGTTAAGGCCGATCCCACCTTAGTTACCCGCGGGCCGCACAAAGAGCTCTACTAGCACCAAGCCGGGGCGATCCTGGTAACGGGCGATGCCGATTCCCACCCGGGTATATTGCTCGCCGAGGATGATCTTGCGGTGGGCGCTGCTCGCCATGAGCATGGCATGGGCCTGGTAAAGACTGCCTGCCTTGGCGATGGTTTCCCCGGCCGCGGACCAGCGGTAACCGGCCGCCGTGAGCATTTGCCCCGGCGTGCCGTAAGTAGGCGAAGTGTGACCGTAATAATCGTAAGTGGCGATGTCCTCGGCCTTCAAGCGGGCGAGCCGTACCAAATCCGGGTCGGTCTCCACGGGCGCCCGGCCCGCTTTGGCGCGCTCTTCGTTAATCCACCGGAAGACCTGCGCCTCTTCGGCCGTCAGGCCGCTCGGTTCAGGCATGGGGCGCGGCTCTACGCCCGGCTCGGCAGGGGGAGGCGGAGGAGACGGCGGGGAAACGTTTCTCGGGGCAGATGCTTGGTATGGCCGCAGATAGTCCAGGTACCACTGCTGCGCGTCCTGGCCGCTTGAGGGTTGCGCAGGCACGACGGCCTGGTCCGGTGCAGGCTGTGCCCCGGGAGGATGGACCGTCGGCGGCCGGGGTGCCGGCGGTGCTTGCCGGGGCGTTTGGTAGACAGGAGAACTGGCGTATTGCTGCATGTATTCCAGGTACCATTCCGCGGTAGACTGGCCCGGCGTCGGGCCAACGACGGTAGCCGCACCGGCCGCCGAAGACAGCCCTACGACGAGGATCCCGGTGACCGCCAACAAGGCCGATTTCTGGAGCAGCTTCATCGTTTCTCCTCCTTAGGGCTTATTTTCCTCAATTATATAACGGAATAAGCCGCCGGAGGAACTGACAAATGATGGTAGGTTGGCACCTGCCACAAAGCACCTATTCTTCGTCTTGCGGGACCTCGACTTCCAGCATGACGTCCTCGGCCAGAGGGAGCGCCTCGCTCACCCGCACCGGCGCCAGCAATTCTACCGTGCCTTCATCGTAGCCCGGTACCAGCGGAAGGATGATGGCCGCCGGCAGGGCCACGCCGCCTGCTTCCAGGCGTGCCGGGAGACAAAGGGCATCGCAGTACTGCCGGTCCGGGGAAACCAATTTTATGCCCGCGCGGCGGGCGAGCCGGGCGACCTCGGTCTGCACCTCCCGCCCGACGGCCAGATTGACCGTGCCGGGGTAGGGCACAAACCCGAGTTTCTCGCGACACTGCTCCCCCACCCAAGGTAGGACGGTAAAGGCCGCCGCCTCGCCCCTGCCGCGGCAGAACCGGCCGGAAAACCGCAAGGAATTCGCCTCCTTGTGCTTGCCCCCTCCCAAATTCCACTTCCTCGGGCTTAGGCCTGGGTAGGCTTGCGCGACGGCAAGCCGGTTTGCTCCCGCGACTGCAAGCCGTGGATTTGGAGCAATTTCGTGCCTTCGTTATGGGGCAACGCCCCACAGAGCACTCTCCGATTCGTTAGAACAAGGTAGTAATAATTCGCTTACCTGCGTCCCATAAAACGGAACCGCCCAGACCCTCAACCACGCGACGCAGGGGGAGCCAGAGGGTTCCGTCTGCCACCCAAACCTCGCCCGCGCCCTCCTTGAGCAGGATCTCATGCGGACCGTAACGCAGCAGGACTACGCCCTGCTCCCGCTGCCGCGCACCGTAAACGCCGAGAATTTCGGTAAAAAAGCGGAGCGGCACATAGGCGCGGCCCTGCCGCAAGACAAAAACTGAAGGTGCCGAAACCCCGTTGCCGGGCACCAGAACGAGGGTTCGGCCCGGACGTAACCCCTGGGCGAGGAGACGCCGCGCCTGTGCCTCCTGATCTTCACGCCCTGTGACCGGATAATCGGGTTCTAAGCCTCTACCGTCGACCTCGCGACCCAGGGCGGTGCGGTAACGAGCAACGGAAAGCTTTAGCGCACCACCGTTATGCAGCTCAAAAACCGCCTGTACCGAACCCTTGCCGAACGTCCGTTCGCCGACCAGAACCCCCGTGCGGTAATCCTGAATGGCGCCGGCAACGATCTCCGCGGCGCTGGCCGTGCCGCGATCCACCAGTACTACCAGCGGCAGTCCCAGGCGGCCGTTAGCCTTGGCCTGTAACGTTTCCGGCGCTCTGCCCCGCTCGTAGACCTGTACCACCGGGCCGGCAGGAACAAAGGCCTGAGCTACCTCCACCGCGGCCTCGAGCAAGCCGCCGGGGTTGCCGCGCAGGTCTAGAATGAGGCCTTTGACGGGGCCGAGTTCCCGCAGCGCCTGCCCAACCTCCTCGCCTGCCCGGACGGCGAAGTCCTCAAGACGAATATAGCCGGTACCGTCCGACCAGCGTTCCCAGGAAACACTGGGCAGGTGTACCGTTTCCCGTACGAGGCGGACTTCCCACCGGCCCCGGCCCTCGCGCCAGATGGTGAGGAGAACCGGCGAACCGGCCTCGCCGCGCATGAGGCGCATGGCGCGTTCAACCGAGGCGCCCACCAGGGAATGGCCGTCGACCGCCAGGATGCGGTCACCCGTTTGAATGCCGGCCCGCGCGGCAGGCGAATCGCGGATGGGTGAAACGACCACAATATATTCGTCCTGTTTCTCCAAGCGAAGTCCGACCCCGTTAAAGCTGCCCTGAAGGGAAGAGAGAAACTGCGCGTAATCCTCCGGCTCCAGATAGGCAGTGTAGGGGTCACCAAGTCCGCCGAGCAACGCCCGGATCGTTTTCGCCTCAAGTTTTTCCGGTGGCAAGGGGTCGACGTAATAGTGGCGCAGGTACTCCCTTATTTCTTCCAGGACTGCCTGCTCCTCCCCGGGTACCTGTGCCGCCGTAGACTGCGCCTGTCCCCGTCCTTGGACCGGGCCGTACTGTGGCACCGGCACCACGCTGGTGAGGAAGGCGGTGTGCGCTTGGCCCCCGCCACCAGCACCCGCCATCGGGCCACCGGCCAGGGTGATCACCAGGGTGATCAGTAAGACGAGCAGCGCTAACCGGCAAAAAGGCTTGTTCGCCCGCATGCGTTCCCCTTCCCTGCGGTTCCTTTACCTGGAAACAGCATACCAGAGGACCGCCCGCCGTGTCAATTTGGCGCCACTATCGACAAGGCGGGGCAAAGGGGCTAAAATGATTCTTAAAACTAAGGTAAAAGGACGTGAAGAAGGCGGAAGAACTCCTGACTGCATACGGACCCTATGCTCTTTTTGCCGCGTTTGCGGCACTGGGCATGGGGATTCCCGTACCCATGCTGGTGCTCTTCGGCTCCCTCGGAATCCTGGTGGAAAGCGGGTCCTTGAGCCACCGCCAGGCCGTTTGGTTGGTTTTTCTTGCGACGGTGGCCGGCGACACGGCTAGCTATCTCCTCTTCTATTTTGCCGGCCAGCTTCTCCTGGAGAGAATCTTGCAGCGCTTTCCTGCCCTGCAACCCCAGGTCGAAAGAGTGGAGTACTGGTACCGCCGCTACGGCCCGCTGGCCATCATTCTCTTCCGCTGGATCAACTGGGGCCAGGGGCAGGTAATCTGGCTTAGCGGTCTCACCCGCCTGCCGGCGGTGCGCTTTTTCCCCGTAATGGCGGCGGTTAACCTCGCCTGGGCCGCCGCCTGGAGCTATGTCGGCATCGGTTCCATCGGCCTTATCCGCCACCTCGCCCCCTGGGCCGCCGCCGCGCTGCTCCTCCTGGTGGCCATCCTGGCGCTCGGCGCCTACCTCATCTATCAGCGGCGCCTACCCCTCCCGGCTCGCCTCGCCAAGCTGGTGGCCCCCTGGGATCCCCAAGCGGCGGAACAGCCCCTTGGCGATGGCAACGACCTTCCCGGCCGTCCCCCCGACTAGAAGACACGCAAGCGGCAAAGAAGGACTTGCGCATAAGCCTTCTCCTCACGGCCCAAGCTAATCAGGAAAGAGCACCAGGAGGGCGGCAGGAGGGGATGCGTCTTGTCCAATAAGAACCGTATCAAGAACGGCTACCACGAACCCGAGACCCTTTTCGATACTCACCGGCCCGTGGGACCGCCACAGGCGCGCGAGTATAAATCCCAGGAGGCGCAGCTCGCAAGCGAGGTGCGCCACGGCACCAGAAAGGATATCAAACGCTCGATGAGCTATAAGACGGGTTTGGCCGAATGGGACGAAAAGGCACGCCTGGAGCATAGAGAGAAACGGCGTAGCGGCTTGCAGGCGCGGGTACAGCGTTGGCTCGACGGGGACAAAGACCTGCGCGGCTATGGGCTTAAAGCCCAGGTCACGGGGGGGAAGGTCCTGGTGAGCGGTACGGTAGACACGCTGGCGGAAAAGCAGCGTTTGGAAAACGCCCTCAAAGAGATTCCCGGCGTTGAGGCCGTAGAAAGCGCCGTCGCCCTCAGCACCGACGGTGCCGTCCGCGACGAGGAAATAGAAGAAGAGGTACGGCAAGAGTTGGAGGCCGCTCCCGGGGTAGCAGGGCACCGCGTCGGCGTGACGGTACGCGGCGGCACGGCGGTCCTTCGAGGCGACGTGGCCGACAGCGAAGAAGCGCAGGCCGCAGTCCTGGCCGCAGCCAAGGCGCGGGGGGTGCGGCGTGTGGCCAGCCACCTGCAGCGCCGCGGGAGGGGCGAAGCGCACCTGGAGGAGCTCTTTCACGGCCAGGTGCGCAATGACGCGGAGCAGGAATCCTAGAAGCGGGCTAGGCCGCGGCGGAACAGGCCTGCGAGCTCAGCGGCAATTTCGGCCGTATCGGGTGCGTTTTGCGGCGATCCTCCCCGGCAGATGAGGCTACCGCCGGTACTCCAGAGAGCGCCCAGAAACGCCCGCGCTGCCAGTGCTGCATCCACAGGCCGAAACTCTCGCTGCGCCACGCCCTCGCGCACGATGCCGGC
>JACIYD010000169.1 GCA_014360105.1 Clostridia bacterium | reverse complement strand
GGCCGGAAGCCCTTGCCGAGGCCTGTGGGAAAGCGCAAAAACAAAGGGCCGGGCGCGTGGCCCGGCCTCCCTGTTTTCTTTTGACGGTTAGTCGGCTCCAGCAACAAGCCGGTCCACGTCAACGGCAGGAGGCAGGATTTGTTTTAGAACCTGTGGCGAGCGGCGGGAGAAGTCCAGGATGTGAACCTCCACAACCCGCCCTGTGGCCTCAGACGTGCTGACGAAGACGCCGGGAACTACCTCCTCGTCGTCGGCTGGCTCTATCGGAGGAAGGAAGACGTGCATCACGTCATGCTCACGGTCATACCTGGCTTCCACCGAAGATCACTCCTCCCTGGGCCGTCCTCTCACCCTTGAGTTTTGTCATGGCGAACCATGTGACTACCTGCCACGGGACTGAGGCGGTGTCAACCACTACGAGAACGGCTTTTATTTTCCCGTCAGGCATGATGGCCAAATCCAGGTAGCGCAGCCTCGTGCTTTTAGGATCATCGTAGTTGTAGTATACGAACCTGGGCCGCCTCAAAACCTGCGGCACGAACGACAGGGCCACGCGGCGAAACTCGCGGTCGGCCTCACCCTTGGCGGCGGAGTACACGTGGGCGGCAAAGACCTCTTCGGTCAGCACCACCCTCTGGCCAGCGTAATCGTGAACGTCGAGGACAAACCCGCTCATGGCTCCTCGCACCATACAATTCCACACCAATGTCCCGGAATCCTGCCTACGGGCCGGGGTGCGAGTGCCCCCGGGCTCCAAGCAGGAGTTCGCGGCTCCAACGGCGAATACTTACTAGAGCCCACGACTGGCTCTTTTACCCATGCTGGCCAGCTTCGCAACGGGGCTGGCCTTTTCGTGTGCCTCCTTCACGTCCTGCTGCGTCAGCCGCACGTAACGCCCGGTCATGGCCAGGCTTTTGTGGCCCAGCATCTTCTGCAGTTTGGCCTGCCTTATCCCTGCTGTGGGGTTGGCGGGCAGGTAGCCCTGGCCCACGCACCAGTTGAAGAAGGCCTTGAGGTATCGCAGGCTTATGTTGCGGGTGGTGGGGCTTACCGGCCTTCCCAGGTACTCAACCACGGCTTTGCGTAGGGCCTCGTATTGGACATAAGAAACCCTCCTCGTCAGGGACAACGGATTTTTCGAGGAGGGCCAGTCCGTGAAACCCTAGATTTTTCAACTGGTGCCGGAGGCGGGGATCGAACCCGCACGGGCCTTGCGGCCCAACGGATTTTAAGTCCGTTGCGTCTGCCAGTTCCGCCACTCCGGCAGGTCTCCAATCGTTTCCCGCCTGTACAAAACAAGCGCAGGCCGCACTAGAATTGTAGCATAAAGGCCCGCCCGGATCAAGCCGCCCGGTCTCTGGGAATTCCATTTCCTGCTAGGCCATCTTTGACTTCCCGCGGGAGACCTAAGCCTCACTGGGCGCCGAACCTGGGCGGGGCGAGGGGACAAGGCCAGCCGGAGGCTTAGGCCCACCGCCCGGCAGTCGCGGCGCGATGGGGCGGGCGCACGACCCGCGGGCCCGCCCAAAGCCCCAAGTTCGAGTGCCGGTTCACCCGCGAGGCTTGTACCAACGAGGGAACCAAAGAACGCAGCACCCGGAACCACCTCGTGCCGCCGGGAATACCATATCTACGAGGTGGTAAAAATGGCTACATCAGCCAAGGAAAGCAAAGGCACGCCAGGTGTTCAACCGGCCACGACCGACACCGAGCCGCTCGCGGCACGGCAACTGGCCCGCGCGTACGTCCCTTTCCAGAGATACACGCGCCGGTTTGAGCCGGAAGAGGGGCTCAGCAAGGGAACTATCTTTCCCGAGCTGTATTTCCCTTACAGGCCTGCTGAAAAATGACCGCAGCCCGGGTACGGGAGGTGTACCCCATGGATACCGCCCAAAAAGATCTGCTGCGCCGCATCATGGCCCTCGAATTCACCGCCCTGGAGTTCAACCTTTATCTTGACACCCACCCCGACGACGAAATGGCGCTCGCCGATTTTAACGCCGCCGCGGCCGAGTTGGCCAGGCTCAAGGAACAATACGAGGCCCGCTACGGCCCGCTCTTCTGCTTCGGCTGGGGAAAGAGCGCCGCGCCCTGGCAATGGATCGAAGAACCCTGGCCCTGGGAGATCTCGTTTTAGTGAAAGGAGAAGGAAAATGTGGGTCTATGAAAAGAAGCTGCAGTATCCGGTGCGCGTGCGCCGGCCCGATCCCCGCATGGCCAAGAACATTATCACGCAGTACGGCGGGCCATTTTTCTACTCTTACTGATTCATGGTACTCCGCCGCTGCCGCAGCTAGCGGCGGCCCGTTCGCCGCCGAGGCCGCCTCTGCCAGAATACGCGGGCGCAAAGCCCGCCCTTTCACGCAAGCCCGTCCAAAAATGCCCTGACGTTCCGCCCCAGGACGCGGTGATTGTAACCGCCCTCAAGTACGGCAAAAACCGGTGCACCATAGGCCCGTAGCATGCGCCCTATAGCCTCGTAGTCTTGCGTCTTCAGCAGCCCGCCCCAGTCTTCCTCGTGCCGGTCAAAGCCCGCAGAAACCGCCACCAGGTCCGCCCTTTCTCCGGCCAAGCACTGTTCCAGGTCGGCAAAAAACAGTTCGCGGCTGCCGCCGCTGAGATGCCGGTAGCGCACCTGCGGTACGCCGGCGAAGGCGTTTGCCGTCCCATCGCCGTAGTGCAGGTCGAAGTCGACGATCAGGACGTGCCCGACCTGGCCCTGCCGGCGCAGCTTCTCCACGGCCACCGCCAGGTTGTTGAACCAACAGAAGCCCCAGCACGAATTGGGGCTGGCGTGGTGCCCCGGCGGCCTGATGAGGCCGAAGGCGGGCTCACCCTCCAACGCCAGGGTGGCCGCCTTGATGGCCCCGCCGGCCGCGAGCACGGCGATTTCATAAAGGCGACGGCGCTCCCGCACGCGCGCCACATGCTCGGGGCGGTGGACCAACAAGAGGTCTTCTTCAGTCGCCGCCTCCGCTGTGATCAGCGGATAGCGGTCCTCCAGCGCCTCAAGCACGCTCTCCATCCTGCCCGGCGCCGCCGCTGGGTCGCTGTCGTAAACTTCTGTGAACTGTGGATGAAAGACAACGCGCATCGTTTCTCCCCCGCTTTCCTCTCAAGTTCGCGTTTGTGAGCGTGCCTGCAAACAGCCCGCGATGGTCAGGTATACCGCTCGGCCGCCACAACAACCGCTCCCTTTACTACCACGGCAAGCGGCCCGACCGGGGTCACGGGCCCGACGAAGGTGTTTCAAGGAACGAGGCCGCTGCCGCGCAAAAGGCGCAAGAGCATGCGGGCGTTCTGCACCGCCTGGCCCTGGTAATGGTTGTTGAAGGCGACAAACACCCGCGTCGCCCGGCCGGCAAGCGAGGCAATACCCGGCAGCCAATCCCGCAGTTCGTCCTCACCGTAAAGGTAGTCGTAGCGCTCGTAGGCCTGCTCGTGCTGCCACCACTTGGCAGCGTTGCGGCCGTGAAAGCGCACGTAGGCCACGGGCGCGGTGCAGCGCACCACCCCGCCCACCAGCCCCTTCAACCGGGGCTCGTCCACGCAAGTATAACCCATGCCCAGCGATGTCAGCAACTCCCAGACAGATTCCGCCAGCCAGCCCCGGTTTCTGAACTCGACCACCAGGGGCACGTCCGTCAATAGGTCGCGCAAGCGCGCCAGGTGCTCGCGGTTGGCTGCGGTGTGGTGGAAGGAATGGGGGAACTGGAGTAACACCGCCCCGAGCTTCCCCTGCTCCGCCAGCGGCGCGAGTGCAAGGCGAAACTTCTTTGCATCCTCGTCCACCGTTTCTCCCCGCGTATGGGTCAGGCTCTGGTAAGCCTTAACGGTGAAGGTAAAGGTCGGCGGCACCTTGCGGGCCATGCCTGCCAGGGTCCGCGCCGTAGGCAGGCGATAATACGAGAAATTGACCTCGACAAAGGGGAACTCCTGCGCGTAATAGGAGAGCATCTCCCTCTCGGGCAGGCCCAAAGGGTAAAACGGTCCGATCCAGTCCCGGTAACTGTAACCGGAAGTGCCCACCAGGATTTGCGTTGGTTCCGGCTGCGGGATTTCCGGCTCAGGCAAGCCAATACCACCCCTTCTGCTTAAGCGCGGTAAACGACGTCGGTGATGCGGTAGCCGGGCGCCAGGTAGATCTCCTCAAAGACCGCGTCCAGATACGCGCGCTTTTCCTCTTCCGGCAGCGCAAGCAGATGATCCACCTTCGCTGCGACGCGCGCGCACACTTCCTCCGCCGCGGGCCTGCCCTCCTCGGCCCGGGCCAGCCGGGCTTCCAGCCGCCGCAGCCGCGTCAGGTGATCCGCCCGCTCGCCGCGCAGCACGGCCAGGCGCTGGCGGTACTCCTCCAGCGTAATCGCCTCCGCCTCGTACGCCGCCTGCTCCCGCGCCATCGCCTTTTCGATCCGGCCGAGTTTGTGCCGCAGCTCCTCTACCGCCTGCGCTTCCTGGACCGCC
>JACIYD010000168.1 GCA_014360105.1 Clostridia bacterium | reverse complement strand
GCTCGTCGGGGGCGAGGCGTCGGCGATGGTGCTCTTTATCTGGCGGGCGCCCGACGCTTTTACCTTGGTCGACCTTTTACTGGGAAGGCCGGCCGGCAGTAGCAGCTTGGGCGAAATGGAGAAATCGGTCCTCGTTGAGGTAGGGAACATCCTTGCCGGTTCCTTCCTCACGGCCTTTTCCCAGGTGACGTGCCTGGACTTGCGGCCGACGGTACCGTCGCTGGCCTTTGACATGCTGGGCGCGGTGTTGAGCGCGGCCCTGCTGGAAGGAGGTTACTATGAAGAGAAAGTATTGGTAATCGAGACGACGTTTTGCGGCACCGGGGGGTCGGTGGCCGGTCATTTCCTGCTTGCCCCCCGGAGTGGTAGTCTCGCGATCATCCTAAAAGCCATCGGACTGGCCTAAGCGGAGGCAGAGGAGTACGCCATGGGGCGTTGCCCAAAGCCCCAGAGGTCGGAGGAGCACGGGGGTGAGTGTCGTCGGTATGGGCAAGCGGATCCTCATTGTGGACGACGCGGCTTTTATGCGGATGATGCTTAAAGACATCCTCACCCGCAACGGTTACGAAATCGCCGCCGAGGCAGAAAACGGGCTGCGGGCGGTAGAACTGTACCGGGAAGTGCGGCCCGACGCGGTGACCATGGACATCACCATGCCGGAAATGGATGGAATTACGGCGGTGAAAGAAATCAAAAAGCTGGACCCGGGCGCAAAAATCATTATGTGTAGCGCCATGGGGCAACAGTTGATGGTGATGGAAGCCATCCAGGCCGGGGCAAAAGACTTCGTGGTCAAGCCCTTTCAACAGGAAAGGGTCCTCCAGGCCCTGGGCAAAGTTCTGGGTTAGAGGGAAGGAGGGGGCAGGGTGCCGCGGGAGGTGTTGACGCAGGAAGAAATCGACTTACTGCTCAAGGCGCTGGCAAGCGGGGAAGTGAAGCCGGAGGACGCCATTCGGGAGAAGAAGGTGGCGGAGGCCACGCCCTACGACTTCCGGCGGCCGAATAAGTTTTCTAAGGAGCAGTTACGCACGCTTTACATGATTCACGATAACTTCAGCCGCCTGGCTTCCAACTTTCTTTCGGGCTATTTGCGGACGAGCGTCCAGATCAAGGTGGTTTCGGTCGACCAGGTGACCTACGAGGATTTCCTAATTTCCATCCCCACGCCCACCCTGATGACGGTCTTCGGGCTTCCGCCCCTTAAAGGGACGGCCGTTCTCGAGACCAGCCCGGCTTTTGTTTTCCCCATCATCGACCTCCTGCTGGGCGGGAGCGGTTACATGCCGGCGAAGGCCCGCGAACTAACGGACATCGAGATGGGCGTGCTACGGCGGGTAAACGGGCGACTTCTGGAACAGCTCCGTTACGCCTGGGGAGACCTGGTCAGTTTTGAGCCGCAAATCGAGTCGCTGGAAACCAATCCGCAATTCAACCAAATACTCTCGCCCAACGAAACGGTGGCGGTGATTAGCTTTACCAGCCTCATCGGGGAAACGCAGGGCCTGCTCAACCTCTGTTTACCCTTCATGACGCTGGAAGCGGTGGTCGGGAAGTTGACGGCGCGCTACTGGTTTGCCGCTCAGGAGGCTGAAGACCGGGAAGCGGCGCGCCGGGCCGTGGCAAAAATCCTGGAACAGGTACCCCTGGAGCTGGCGGTGCTGGGCGGAGAGGCGCGCATCAGCCTCGGGGAGTTTCTCGAGCTGCGTCCGGGGGACGTGATCCCCCTGGACCGGGCGCTATACGAAGATATGGAGCTCTTGGTAGGAAACAAGCGCTACTTTTGCGGCCAGCCCGGTGTGGCGGGAAAGAAGCTAGCCCTTCTGCTTACGGGGTGGGCCCGCGAGGAGGAGAAAGGCGTTGAGTAACGAGTTTCTTTCGCAGGAGGAAGTGGATATTCTCCTCCAACAGGCCGGGGGTTTGACGGATCACCCTGCGGCGGGCGGGAGGGGTACGGAAACGGAGATGGCTCCCGGAGAGGCGGCGCCTGCCGGGGCGAGCGGGGGCTTGTCGGCGTTGGAAAGGGATGTCCTGGGCGAAATCGGTAACATATCGATGGGTGCCGCGGCCACCGCCCTTTCCGAGATTTTGAACCACAAGGTGACCATTACCACGCCCCGGGTGCGCATCACCACGCCCGCCGCCTTGTTCCGTTCTTTCCAGATTCCCTATGTGGTGGTCAGGGTGGAGTACACCACCGGCCTGACCGGCGACAACCTGCTGATCATGCGCGTTTCCGACGCGAGCGTCATCGCCGACCTGATGCTCGGCGGCGAGGGGCGGCGTGCGGTCGAACTGGAGGAAATCGGAGTAAGCGCGCTCGCCGAGGCGATGAACCAAATGATCGGCTCCGCCGCCACTTCCATGTCTTCCATGTTTCGGCAGGTGGTGCGGATTTCGCCACCGCGAGTGGCCATCTTCGACGCGGTGGGCGAGACTAACGGGCACGAGTTCTACCCCTGGAAACCGGAAGAAGAAGTGGCCGTGGTCGCCTTCCGCATGGCGGTGGAAGGGCTGATCGACAGCGAGCTGCTCCAGGTAATCCCGCTGGCCGTCGCCAAGCAGGAAGCGACTTTCCTGCTGGAACAGCAGACCCAAGCGCGGCAAGCGGGGGCCGCGGGGCCGCCACAGGACGAACCGGTGATGGGCGGCGCTCCTGGCGAGGCCGCACCGGCCGTCGGAGTAGTGCCGCCCGTGGCGGAAGTGGGGCAAGAGCCTACGGTGGCAGCCCCGCAGGCGGCAGTAAGCACAAGCGCCCCGCCGCCCCGCAACCTTGACCTGTTGCTTGACGTACCACTTGAGGTGACGGTCATTATGGGCCGTACGCGCCGGCCGATTAAAGAAATTCTTAACCTGGTTCCCGGCGCGGTAGTCGAGCTGGACAACCTGGTCGATGAGCCGGTAGAGATCCTGGTTAACGGGACGCTCGTAGCCCAGGGTGAGGTGGTAGTAGTTAACGAAAACTTCGGGGTACGCATCACGCAAATCATCAGCCCGGCAGAACGCCTAAAATACTTGCGCTAGGCGGGGAGCCCCGGCTACCTGCCGGCGACCATGTTACGTTCGGCCATCTCAATGGCTTTCCTAACCAAGTTGCCGCACTCGCGGGAGGGAACGCCGCCCCATCCCTCGGTGGCGACAATGTGATCGATACCCAATTCCTTGGCTAGTTCCCACTTGAGCGCCTCCGACATGAGCCCGCCGCGCCTTCTGGCCAAAAGGAATACCTCCTTTAGTCTGGCCAGGGCTCGCCCGCTCATTATTTAATTTGGCCGTGCGGCAAATGCTTATGCTATAATTTTTTTCTGCGGAGAAGTACCAGACAGGAGGTGGGGCGCGTGGCGGTGGAGATTCCAGTAGTGCGGCTGGCGCAGGGCGTGGCCAGCGAAGCAAGCGACGTGGTAACGGAGGAAGTGCCGCTCACGGTCTATCTCAACCGGGAGGAAGTGGCTACCCTCCTTTGCTCCCCCGGACACTGGGAGGAGCTGGCGGTGGGTTTCCTCGCCTCCCAGGGACTCCTACGCGAACCGGACGAACTCGTACGCGTAGAGGTGGAAGAGCGTCGGGGCCTGGCCTGGGTGGAAAGCCGCGTTAGCCGCCCGCTGGCGCAAAGGGGCATGTTTAAGCGTTTCCTCACCTCCGGGTGCGGTAGCGGAATTGCTTATTATGCGGCGGATGATGCCGCGCAGTTAAGGCCGCTTGCCGGTGAGCGCCGGGTTGACGCCTCCGCGGTGCTTGATCTGATGCACCGTTTTCAGCGCCTCTCGGAGTCCTTTCGGGCCACCGGCGGTGTACACAGCGCTGCCTTGGCCTCCGCCGAGGAAATACTGGTTTTCCGGGAGGATATCGGCCGCCACAACGCCGTGGACAAGATCAGCGGGCACTGCCTGCTTACACGCCTCGAAACCGGCGACAAGCTGCTGCTGACTACCGGGCGTCTTTCTTCGGAAATCGTAACCAAAGCGGCGCGCCTGGGGGTTCCCTTGCTTGTTTCCCGTGCTGCAGCGACCAATCTGGCCGTGACTTATGCCGCAACATTGGGTGTAACCCTGATCGGGTTTGCGCGGGGTCAGCGGCTCACGGTTTACAGCCATACCGCCCGGATAAGCATGTAGAGGAACGATTCCATCCGGGAAAAATTGCTCGCTTGATTTCTACTTTTTAAAATTATTCCTTGACTCAAGCTACTACCATAATTTATAATGTTGAGTAGCGCAAAATGTATAAATAAATCCTTTTTTCCGCCAGGTAACTCGCTGTTTCCTTCGAGTTATCCCAGGCGGGAACCCGGGGAGGAGGTGAAGGACGGAGCGATAGAATACTGAAGTTCGCACGGGGAGAACAATCTCAGGGCTGGAGGGTGAGAAGACTGTGTTTCGGCAAGTATTCCTCTGGAAAAAATCCTCCAAGGGCAGACTTATTGGCGTACTGCTGGCCGTGGTGGTGGCGGCGGCGCTGGTAGGAGCGGGCTGCGCCCAGAAGCCGGCGGCGC
>JACIYD010000167.1 GCA_014360105.1 Clostridia bacterium | reverse complement strand
CTGCGCCTGCTTCGGCGGTATTCCGGGCCTGGCCAACTTCTTCACGGCGCCGGAGATCCTGGAGCGGGTATACCGGGAAACCCCCTCCACCATCAATGCGGAGAATGTACGGCCGCAGGAGCGCTACGCTGCGCCGGAGGGGGAGTTGACCCTGCCGGCCTTCTATAATACGGTCTATACCCTGCCTGACGTCGTGCCGGTCGATTACTATGCTCCCGGCTGCCCGCCTCCGGTCGAGCTCATCGGCCAGGCGGTGGAGGCCATTATCAAAGGGGAGCTGCCGCCGCGCGGCGCGGTCTTTGCCTCCGAAAAACCCCTGTGCGAGACCTGCCCGCGCCAGAAGGGCGAGAAGAAAGTCAAGGAATTTAAGCGGGTGCACGAGGTCATTCCCGACCCGGAAAAGTGCCTTCTGGAACAAGGCATCATCTGCTGCGGGCCGGCGACCCGGGGCGGGTGCGGCGCACGTTGCATCCTGGCCAACATGCCCTGTCGTGGTTGCTTCGGCGCGCCCTCGAACATCGTCGACCAGGGAGCTGCCTTAGCGGGCGCGATTGCCGCGATGCTCGAGTCCAAGGATGAGGGCGAGATTCGCGCCATCCTCCAGAAGGTGGCCGATCCGGCCGGGACCTTTTACCGCTTTACCCTGCCTGCTTCGCTCCTGAAGGCGAGAGTTGTAAAGGAGGAGTCCGCATGAAACGCGTGACCATCGACCCCGTCACCCGCCTGGAGGGGCACGGCAAGATCGAGATTTTCCTCGACGAGGCGGGCAATGTGGCCAACGCTTACTTCCAGGTTCCCGAACTGCGGGGCTTTGAGAAGTTCTGCGAAGGCCGCCCGGTGGAGGAATTGCCGCGGATCGTGCCCCGCATTTGCGGCGTCTGACCGGGCGCGCACCATATGGCCTCGGGTAAGGCCATTGACGCCGTCTATCAAGTGGATCCGCCCGCGGCGGCGAAGAAGCTGCGGGAGCTTTTCTACAGTGCGCATTACGTCCATTCGCATATTGCCCACTTCTACGCCCTGGCCGCACCGGACTTCGTCCTGGGGCCGGACGCGCCGCCGGCGACGCGCAACGTTTTGGGGCTGATCCAGAAGGTGGGCGTGGAGACCGGTAAAGAAGTGCTTAAGCATCGTGCCTTTGCCCAACAGATCCAGGAAATCATCGGGGGCAAGGCCACCCACCCCGTCTGCAACGTACCCGGCGGGGTAAGCAAGCCGTTGAAGGAAGAGGAACGGCGTGAGATCGAAGAAAAGGGTAAGTCCCTGGTGGAGTTCGCCACGGCCAGCCTGAAGCTGTTCGACGAAGTCGTGCTCAAGAATAAGGCGTACGTGGACCTCATCCTTAGCGACACCTACCGCATGCAAACGTACTACATGGGTCTGGTGGACGCGCAGAACCGGGTGAACTTCTACGACGGCCAAATCCGGGTCGTGGACCAGGAAGGGCAGGAAGTAGCCAAGTTCGCCCCCCGGGAGTATTTGGACTACATCGGGGAGCGGGTCGAGCCCTGGAGCTACCTCAAGTTCCCCTTCCTCAAGAAGATCGGCTGGAAGGGCTTGGTTGAGGGCAAGGATAGCGGTGTGTACCGTGTGGCCCCGCTGGCGCGGCTGAACGTGGCCGCAGGCATGGCCACTCCCCGGGCGCAGGAAGCCTACGAGAAATACTTTGCCACCCTGGGCGGCAAGCCGGTGCACGCCACCCTGGCCAATCACTGGGCGAGGTTGATCGAGATGCTTTACGCGGCGGAACGGTTGCTCGAGCTGGCTCAGGATGCGGAGATCACCAGCCCCACCGTGCGGGTCATTCCCACCGCGACGCCGGGCGAAGGCGTGGGCGTAGTCGAGGCGCCGCGGGGGACGCTGTTCCACCACTACGAGGCGGACGAGCGGGGAATCGCCCGCAAGGTGAACCTGATCGTGGCCACGGGGAACAACCACGCGGCCATCTGTCTCTCGATCAAGAAGGCGGCCCAGGGCCTTATCAAGAAAGGCGAAATCAACAACAAGCTGCTGAACATGGTGGAAATGGCCTTCCGTGCCTACGACCCCTGCTTTGGCTGTGCCACCCATAGTCTGCCGGGTGAAATGCCGTTGGAGCTGAACATTTACGGGGCTGACGGCGAGCGGCAATTCCACCTGCTCAGGTCGTAAGTTCGTACCGGGAAGGAGGGAGGAGGCCTGAGCCGGGCCGCACGGGCCGGCCGGTCCCTCCCGCTTCTTTTTCATGCGGCAGGCCGCTGGTCTGCCCCTTGGCCGGGTCAACGGCAAACCCAGGCCTCAGCCACAGACACTCGGGGGAGAGGAGGTTACCTTGGGCGATGTCGGGTCATAAAATTCTTATAGTCAACGACGATCTTAAAATTACGAAGTCTATTGAGCTTGTGCTCACCCGGGAGGGATACGACGTTTTTCTTGCGCGGGACGCCGAAGAGGCCCTCAGCAGGTTCTACCAGGAAAGACCGGATCTGGTGGTTCTCGACCTGATGTTGCCCGGCAAGGGCGGTTACAGGGCTTGTCGAGAGATCCGCCGTATGGGCGAGGTACCCTTAGTTCTTCTCGCGAGGCAGGACGAGGAGGTAGACAAGGTTGCCGGCTTCCGCCTTGGGGCTGATGATTACCTGACCAAGCCCTTCAGCACAACGGAACTACTCCTGCGGGTGCGCGCCGCGCTACAGCGCGCCAAGCAGACGCGACCCGCTGAGGACGGCCCGACAAGCGTCAATTACGGCGAACTAAAAGTGGACCGCCGAACGCGCGAGGTTCTGGTCGGCGGCCGACCGGTGCATCTCACCGCCAAAGAGTTCGACCTGCTGTGGTTTCTCGCCACTCACCCGTACCAGGTATTTTCGCGCGAGCAGTTGACCTCCCGCCTCTGGCACAGTGAGTTGTCTGGTGATACCAACACGATCACCGTGCTGGTGCGGCGCCTACGGGAGAAGGTGGAGGCAAACCCGGCGCGTCCCCGGTATATTCGGACCATCTGGGGAATCGGCTATAAGTTCGTCCCGCCGGCCAGTTATTCCGCGTGAGGTCCGGTGGAAAAACCCGGCCCGATCCCCATCTTCCCTAGCACAACCAGGGCAATTGTGGTAGAATGGAAATGGGTTGATGAACGATTTTTTTCGCCGGATAGAAGGAGAATGACCCATCCTATCGAATTGAACCTAATGGGGTAAGTTCTTGGTTTCACAATCCTTTTTTCCATCTTCCCGTCCTAGTCTTTTCGGGGCGGTAGGGTCAGGGCGGCGGGCCCTACTGGGGGAGGGAAGAACCATGCTCTACGAACTGGTACAGGAAGACCACATCCTCGAGGAAGCCTTTAATTGCGTACTTGCATACCTGGGCGCCCGCTCCGGCTTTCTGGCCCGCTACGACGTGCAGGGAAAGGGCTGGGAGATCGTCCCCTGCGGCCAGGCGGAAGGCCGAGACGGGTATTGCTGGCAGGCCATTCTCCAGCACGCCGGCGAGGCGGCCCGACCGGTGCAAGTGCTGGACTTCAGTGAGTTACCGCGCAGCGTCGTTCCTTGGGGCCGAGGCGGTAGCTTCGTGCGCTTGGCCGTGGGCGATGACCCGCCAACTTATCTTTGTGCGGTCCTAGAGCAGCGCCTGGAGCCCGAAACGGAGGAAGCGAGTGCTCTGGAAGTAATTCGCCGCCTCTGTGCCTGCCTTTGGGCAGGAGCGGCCCTTTCTCGCCGGCTGGTGGCCAACGTGGTCTTGGAGGAGCGCGATCGTCTTCGGCGGGAAATCCACGATGGCGTGGCCCAAACGCTGAGTTACTTGATCCTGCGGGCGCGTGCCCTCCTGGTGCTGCTGGAAAGGGGAGAGCTGCCGCGTCTTGACGCCGGCCTGCGCGAGCTTGTGGACATCGCCAACGAGGCTTATCACGACTTACGGGAAAGTCTCTCGAGCCTGCGCAGCCCCGGTTCACCGGAGGCAAGCCTCCTTTCTCTGGTAACCGGTTACGCCAGGGAGTTCGAGGAACGGAGCGGCATCAGCACCCGGGTGCTGACTCGGGGAGCTTGGCGGGAGGCGCTGGACTCCCGTACGAAAACGCAGTTGCTCCGCATTATCCAGGAAGCGTTGACCAATGTGCGCAAGCACGCCCGAGCCCGAGAGGTGACTATTACACTGGAAGAAAAAGGGGAAGGCCAGTTGGCCGTGCGCGTCAAGGACGACGGTTGTGGCTTCGACCCGCAGGCCGTCGGCACCAGGCGGCAGCAGTTCGGCCTTGGAAGCATGAAGGAGCGGGCCAGGGGTATTGGCGCGCGCCTGGAAATCAACTCGGCCCCGGGTGCCGGCACCGAGGTTGCCATCTCTTTGCCTTCCCGCGGAGGGGGGTGGGTGCATGAACAAGTTGCGCATCTTGTTAGCTGACGACCATGTGCTGGTTCGCCGTGGCATTAAGGCCCTGCTGGAGAACTATCCCGACATGGAGGTCGTTGGGGAAGCGGTAGACGGCCAAGAGGCGGTAGAAATGGCGCGGCAGACCAAA
>JACIYD010000166.1 GCA_014360105.1 Clostridia bacterium | reverse complement strand
ATGGCCAGAATGACGGTAGCCGCCCCGGTAACGATATCGCCCCCGGCAAAAACGCCGGCCTTCGAAGTGGCGCCGGTTTCCTCGTCGGCCACAATGGTGCCGTGGCCACGGCTGATGCGCAAGTCGGGCGTGGTTTGGGGAACAAGAGGATGTGGCCCCTGGCCGATGGCCATGACCACCGTGTCCACCTCCATGGTATACTCCGACCCGGGAATGGGCACCGGACGGCGCCGCCCCGACGCATCCGGCTCGCCCAGTTCGTAACGGATGCAGGTCATACCGCTGACCCATCCCTCTTCGTTGCCGTGAATGGCCACCGGACTGGTAAGAAGGTGGAACTTCACACCTTCTTCCTCGGCATGTTCCACTTCTTCCTTCCGGGCCGGCATCTCTGCCGCCGAGCGGCGGTAAACGATGTTTGACTCCTCTGCGCCAAGCCTTAGGGCGGTACGGGCTGCATCCATCGCCACGTTGCCGGCCCCGATCACCGCAACCCGCCGGCCCACCTTAATGGGCGTAAGGTATTGAGGAAAGAGGTACGCCTTCATCAGGTTGGTCCGGGTGAGGAACTCGTTGGCCGAATAGACGCCAAGGAGGTTCTCCCCGGGAATACCCATGAAATGGGGGAGGCCCGCGCCCGTGCCGACGAAAACCGCGTGGTAGCCCTGCTCGTTAAGGAGTTCATCTACGGTAAAGAGTTTGCCCACCACGCTGTTGGTCTTGATGGTGACCCCCATCTGCCGGATGATGTCGATTTCTGCCTGGACTACCTTTTTAGGTAAGCGGAACTCCGGAATGCCGTACATCAGCACCCCGCCGGGTACGTGCAGCGCTTCAAAGACGGTTACTGCGTGTCCCATCCGGGCCAGATCCGCCGCCGCCGTCAGGCCGGCCGGACCCGAGCCCACCACCGCCACCCGAAAACCGGTCGGCGGGGCAACAGGGGGCGGAGTGACGCCGCGGGCAAGCTGCCAGTCGGCCACAAAGCGTTCCAAACGACCAATGCCTACCGGCTCGCCCTTCTTCCCGACATTGCAATACTTTTCACATTGATTCTCCTGCGGACACACACGGCCGCAAATGGCCGGCAGGTTGTTTTTCTCCTTAATTTTGTTGATCGCGCCCAGGAAGTCGCGCTGGCGAATAAGGGCAATAAACGCGGGAATATCCACTTCTACCGGACAACCCTGCCTGCAGTTAGCCCGTTTACAAAGGTTACAGCGTTCGGCCTCTGCCAGGGCCTGCTCTTCCGTATAACCCAAAGCGACCTCGTTGAAATTCTTCACCCGCTCTTGCGGATCCTGCGAGGGCATGGGGGTCTTTTCCCGAATCAACGGCATGCGCAGCCACCTCCGCTCTGATGGAATGCTAGAGCGCGCCGTTCTTCCTCACGGTACATGGCCAGCCGGCGCATAGCCAAATCCCAGTCCACCTGGTGGCCGTCGAATTCCGGACCGTCAACACAGGCGAACTTGGTCTCGCCGCCGACCGCCACCCGGCAGGCGCCGCACATGCCCGTCCCGTCAACCATGATCGGGTTGAGGCTGACGATGGTCTTCACCGCGTAGGGCCTGGTCACCTCGGCCACATTACGCATCATGATCATCGGGCCGATGGCCCAAAGACGGTCTACCTGTTTCCCCTCTTCTAGTACTTGCTTAATCAGGTCGGTCACAAAGCCTTTATGTCCGTAACTCCCGTCGTCCGTGGCTACCAGCAGGCGGTGACTGACGCGCCGCATCTCTTCCTCAAGAATTAAGAGTTCCTTCGTGCGCGCCCCAATGATTGCCGTAACCTCGTTTCCTGCCTCCTTCAGTGCGCGGGTAATGGGGTAGATGGGGGCGATGCCTACCCCGCCGCCGACGCAAACCACATGGCCGTAGTGCTCCACTTCCGAAGGCAAACCGAGAGGCCCGGTGAAATCAAGTAAATGATCGTTAACCTCGAGATTGCCCAACTGCTGGGTGGTATACCCAACTTCCTGGAAGATAATGGTGATCGTGCCACGCTGGCGATCAAAGTCGGCAATGGTCAAGGGTATGCGCTCGCCGTTCTCCGCAATGCGGACGATAACAAACTGCCCGGCCTCGGCCTTCCTAGCCACCTCGGGAGCCTCAACCTCCATGAGCTTCAGGGTGGGGGCGAGGACTCTTTTTGCAACTATGGGGTACACCTTCAACTGCTCCCTCCTCAGAAAAAACCGGCAACAATATCCCCATGCCCCTACAAGTATTCGAAAAAACTCACTCTATTCCTGCCGACAGAATAAATTTTTGTTTCGCGCGGATCGGCTACTCCTAGGCTCTTCTTTCGCCGTTCTCACGCCGCACGTGGGCCCGGTGAATCGCATCCAGCACCCCGTTCACAAACCGCCCTGCTTCTTCCCCGTGGTAGATCTTCGCCAGTTCTACCGCCTCGTTGATCACCGCCCCGGGGGGAACCTCAGGATGGTAGAGCAGCTCGCAGACTCCCAACCGCAGGATGTTGCGATCGACGTTGCCCATGCGCTCGAGCCGCCATTCCCAGGAGTGTTCCTCGATCAAGCGGTCGATCTGGGGCAAGTGGTCCAATGCCCCGCGTACCAGGGTGCGCGCGTATTCCAGGCTTTCGCCCTCGAGTCTTGCTCCTTCCAGGACCTCTCTCCACGCCAGATCCAGGGCCGTACGGCCGACGTCGACTTGAAACAGGACTTGTAGTGCTTTTTCTCTGGCCAATCGCCTGCTCAAGGACGCGTCCTCTCCCGGAAACGGACTTAGTAGCTTTAGCGGCGCCTCAGGAGATGCGCCAAGAAGCCGTAGAAACCGCCGTACTGCTCCAAATACCAGGCAAGGGCGTAACCAACCCCGGCGCAAAAAAAGACGAAAATAGCCTGCCAGAAACCAAGGACAGTGGCCAGCAGGCCGAAAAGCAACCCGCCGAGGATACCGTGTAGCCGGCCCGGGTGCCGGCGCCAGAATTCAAAGTCCATGGCCACCACCGAGCGCCCTTTTCCAGGATGGCTGCTAGCGCACGCGGGCACGCTCCCGCAACACACTCTCCACCAGTACCTTTACTTCCAGCACCGGAATACCCACCATTTCCTCCACCTTTTGCCGCACCCGCTCCTGTAATTCCGCGGAAGCCTGGGGAATGGGGGTATCGGGCTGAACCACCGCCTCCACAAAAACGGCCACCCCGCCCGGGGTGGTCCTAATCCGCGGCCTTACCTCCCGAATCCCCCGTACCTGCCGCGCAAGACGGCCGACGATGTGTTCAATGGCATGCAGACTGACGTGGACCTCGCCGGCGGCGTTGGTCTGTACCAGGGCCTGCGCCGGCGGGCCGGCGGCAAAAGCGGCAAACAGTGACCGCAGCCCGATGAGAGCAACCGCCAGGGCGAGCAGTACCACGATCCACCGCTCTTGCGGGGTGGCAAGCAGCCTGTCCCAATAAAGGAAAGGTGCCTGCCAGCCGGCGGCCACGGCGGCAACCAGGATGGCCAAAACAACCAGGGCCAGGGTATAGAGGACCATGATGAAGCGATCGAAAAGGCCCATTAACGAGCCTCCTCTCCGGGTACTTTCGCCACGGCGCTAGCCGCGGGAGCGGCAAGACACGGAACAACCCCCGCGGTCCAGGGCTACCCCGTGCGGCCTCGCGCGGCGCGGTCGGCGCTAACGGACCCTGGGGGTCTCGTCTTCCTCACCGGCAAACGCAACGCCCTGAACATGTACGTTTACTTCCACTACCCTAAGCCCGGTCATCCGCTCCACGGCGTCCTTGACCCGTTGCTGGATTTGGAGGGCCACGTCGGGGATGCGTACGCCGTAATGGACGATGGTATGAAGATCGATGGCCGTTTCCTTTTCTCCGACCTCTACCTTGACTCCCTTGGCCAGGTTCTTACGACCGAGCATTTCCGCGATGCCGCCGGCGATGCCGCCGCTCATCCCGGCCACGCCCTCCACCTCCGTGGCCGCAAGCCCGGCAATGACCCCCACCACCTCGTCGGCGATGCGGATGGAACCAAAATCGGTTTCCACGTTATGACTGGCCCCCAGCGCATTGTTTTGGCCCATCCTCGTCCTCCCCCATAGCTTTACTTGGCCTGGTTACTATTATACCAAGAGTAACCATCGCCCACAACCCAAACTTCTTAGGGCCAGGGAATGATGACTACCTCCTCCATCTTGCGGCCGCTGGTGCGGCCCACAAGCTCGCCAATGCGGTTCAGTTCCTCTTCTTTGAGTTCATGCGCCCGCACAATCACGTGCACCACCGTGGGCTGGATGAAGACACAGGCATCGGTGTAGCCCTTAGCCTGCAGCAGCGCCTCCAACTGCATTTCCTGTTCCATGTATTCGGTGAGGCGGATCAGCCGTTGCTGGGCCTCGTTGCGCACCTGAGCGCTGGAGTTGGGATTGTTGATCACTTCACGCAGCATCTGGATCTCCTGGCTCCGCACCCGGTCCCTTTCGAGACGGTACTCGATAAAGAACTCCTCACCGCTCTTTTCCTTGAGTTCCTTGCCCTG
>JACIYD010000165.1 GCA_014360105.1 Clostridia bacterium | reverse complement strand
CTGCCACCGTCGTCCGTTTCTTCGGTCCGGCGATCGCTGGTATTGGTGTTTACTGCGAAGTCGTAAAGCGGGCCCTTGGCCAGCGTAATTCTTACCTCAACGGCACCCGCCCCGCAGATCTGGGCAAGAATGGTCTTCAGCCGGAGCTCCAGCGTCTCTTCGGCCGCCACCAGGCCATCGTCCAGTGTCACGGCCGCGGCCGGCTCCGGCGGGGACGACCGCCCTTTCTGTTTCCCGGGCAAACTGCCGGCCAGCAAGAGAATGACGCCGAGCAGGCCGAGGGCGAAGAGCCAGACTAACTGCGGCCATTGTTCCCGGTTGATCCGGACCAAAGCGCTTCACCCTCCCCCGAAATTCCCGTTCTGGGGCCTGGGCCTGGGTTCGCTCCCGCGACTGCAAGCTGGTGGACCGGCGTAACACGCGGGCCTCGTGCTCCGGCGGGCTCCCGGCCGAGGCGCCATCCGTGGCGCCGCGGCCGCTCCGGCCATCCATAGCCTCCGGCCCGCCTCCGCCTTCGGCCGCGTTAACGCCGGTTACCCACCACCTTGCTAACGTCGCTTGGAGCGAATCCCAGGCCCGCCCCGCGTAATTTCTTGCCTTCGTTGTGGCACCGCGCCGGGCGACGCCTTCATTGTTCGGACAGCCGAATGAGCACCTGCGCGGGTGAGAGGCCGTAAAAGCGGGCCACCCGCTCCTGCGCCGCGGCTACCAATGCCGCCTGGCCCTCGCGGGCCGACGACCCGGCCGGGTCAGAAGTTCGGGGGGCAACCTCTGCTTCGATCTCCAGTTGCCGCAGGCCAGGGTAAGTACCGGGCTCGTGGTCCCTTTCCCACCGTACGACCACATGGCGTACGCTAAGACCGCCCATGCCTTGCAAGAGCGCGGCCACCTGCCCGGCGATCTGTTGCCGCACACCTTCCAGGGCAACCTCCTCCTGGTACTGCTGCAGGGTTCGGGCACGCCGTCCGATTTCCGTCACCTCAAGGGCCGGCACGGTGGGGCGCCAATCCTTTGCCACCGGGGCAATGCGGGGCAGCAGTTGGCTCAGGGCGCCGAGCATGGCGGCCACAACAAACAGGCCCATGGCCAGCCGCACGAAGCGGCCGAGATCCCCCGGCGGCATGAGCATCTCCACGAAAACCGCCAGGAGGACGATAAGGATAACCTGGCGCACTAAGCTGCCCAGAATCTCCAGCACGCGCCGCCACCCGCCTACCACAACGCCGTGAGGCTACCCACGCCGACGACCACGGCAAGGGCAAGGAAAAAGAACAGGGCAACCGCGACCACCGCGGCAAAGGCCAGCCCCAGGGTACCCCCCATGGCCTGCAGGGTATCACTTATCCGGGCGTCGCCAAAGGGCTGTACCAGGGCGGCTGTTAGATGGTAAATAAGCGCAAGTACGGCGATTTTGACCGCGGGGAAAAGGGCGATCCCCATTAGTACGAGCAGACCCAAGAGCCCTACCGCGTTTTTTACCAAGAGCGAGGCACCGGCCACCGCCTCCACCGCGTCGGTGAGGGTCTTGCCGATCACGGGAACGAAGGCCGTACTGGCAAACTTGGCCGTACGCAGGGTCAGGCTGTCCGCCGCCCCGGCGGCGACGCCGTGAACGGCGAGGATGCCTACCGCCAGGGTGACGAAAAGTCCGAGGCTCACCCCCGACAGGGTCTTGAAGAGGTCCGCCAGCCGCGAAATCGGGAAGCGCTCGGACAGCCGCCCCACGATATTGAGCACCGCGGCAAAATAGAGCAGCGGCAGGACCACGTCCTTAACCAGCGTCCCGCCCAGGGCCAGCGAACCCAGCACCAGGGGATGAAGTACGGCCGCGGAGGCCAGGCCGCCCATGGCGGTCATCAGGGTAAGCAGCACCGGCAGCAAGGCCTGCATAAAGCTGCTCATGCGGTCCACGGCCTCGCGCGCGGTCTGCATGGCCACAGAAAAGGAGCCTACGGCCAGCACGACCAGCGCCAGCAGCACGACGAGATGGGCCAGTTCGCCCACGGTGCGCCGTTCGAAGGCGGCCTGGAGATTGTACAATACCGCCGCAAGCACGGCGAGGATGAGGAGCTGCCCCATCACCTTCGCATTGGCCAGCACCTCACCCCAGAAGATCCGGCCCAACGCCGCGGGAAGCGAAAGCGGATCCAGAACCGGTTTGCCGGCCTGGAGGTTGGCGAGTATCTGGCGTAGGCTCATTTCCGGCAAATAGGGACGTACTTCCTCCCCGACCTCCCGCGTAAAGGCCTCCAGCTCCCCCAGCTCCAGGCGCGCGAGCAGGCCTTCGACGACCCCACCGCCCGGCTCCGCCGCCCCCGCCGGCACCGCGGTCAGCAAGCAGAGGAGGAGAAACGCGCCAAGCAAGAGCGGCCGACGATCCCTCATGGCAACAGCCCCGTAATCGCTTCCAGAACGGCGACGGCAATGGGCATGGCCAGAACGACGATCAAGACCTTGCCCGCCATTTCCACGCGCGAGGCAATGGCCTGCTCCCCGGCATCGCGACAGACCTGGGCGCCGAATTCGGCAAGGTAACTTACCCCGACGATCTTGAGCAGCGTCGTGAGGTAGAGCCGGTCCACCCGCGCGGCCGTCGCCAGCTCCTCGAGCAGGCGGACCACACTCCCGATCTGGTCGAGCACCAGGAGAAAAATCAGCGCCCCGCAGGCCAGACTCAGGAGCAGGCCCAGTTCCGGCCGCTGCTGCCGGATCAAGATCAGCAGCACGGCGGCGACCAGGGCCAGGCCGACAATCTGGAGCACTTCCACCCTGTTTCTCCTCCCGGGCTTCAATAGAGGTGGAAAACGGAGCGCACCTGCTCAAAGAGCTGGGCCAACAACTGTACCACCCACATCAGCACCAGAGCCACCCCGGCGAGGCTCACCAGGTGGGCCAGCTCTTCCTTTCCTGCCTGTTTGAGCACCGTATGCAGGACGGCGGCAAGGATGCCGACACCGGCAATCCGGAAAATGAGCTCAACGTTCATCGCGTTTCCGCCTTCACCCTGCTACCAGTAAAGGAGCAAAATGATGGTCGCGCCGCCCAGGAAACCTAATGCCTGCCAGACTTTGGCCTGACGCGCCTGGTCTTCCCGGGCGCCTTCCTCCAGTTGGCGCAACTGAACCCGCACCAGTTCCAGCTTCTTCACCTGATCCGTCCGATCGCCCTGTCCTAAGCCCTGGCCAAAATCGGTGAGCACGGCCAGATCCTCCTCCGCCAGCGGGGCCGCCGCCGCCAGGGCGGCTACGCCCGCGCTCCAGGCCTCGCTGGCGGTTATCCCCAGGGTGCTGTGCAAGGCCTCGCAGGCGGCCGCAAAAAGGACCCGCGTCGGGACCCGGGTCTTTGCGGCCACGGCGTGCAGCGCTTGCGGTAAAGGAGTGGCCAGGTAGGCAATCTCCGTTTCCAGGAGCTGCAACGCCGTCTGCAGTTCCCGCAAAACCTCCCGGCGGATGACGAGATTGCGCGCCACCGCCAGCCCGAGCGAACCAAAGGCAAGGAAGACGAGCAAGGCCCCAAGCATTCTCAAGCCCCACGCCCCCCGGTCGCCGCGGTGCACGGTGAGCCGGCGCAGGAGCCCGGGCCGCGCCAGGGCCCTTTGAAGAGGGCGCGTGCTCCGGTGGCGTCCAGCACCGCCTCCACCGTGCCCGGACCCCAGCGGCCGCTGAGCACTACATAGCGCGCGAACGCGTGCGCCGCCAAGAGCGGCTGCCAGCCGGGGCGCCGCGCCAGTTCCTCCAGGCTCGCCGCATGCACCGTAGTTACCACCCTCACACCGGCGTGCAGCACTTCCTGCAGAGCCTCCAGATCGTTGGCGCCACCCATTTCGTCGGTAGCAATTACCTTGGGCGACATACTGCGCAGCAAGACCAGCATGCCTTCGGCCTTTGGCCAACCGGCCAAAACGTCGGTGCACGGCCCGACGTCGTTCTGCGCCACCCCCTGAAAACAGGCGGCTATTTCCCACCGCTCGTCAACCAGGCCGACGCTGAGAGGCGGCAGACGCAAGTGGGGCGCACCGCCGCCAAGGCAGCGCACCACGTCGCGCAGAATGGTCGTCTTCCCGGCCCGCGGCGGCGAAATAATGAGGGTGTGATGCGGCAGCCCGGTCTCATGCTCCCAGAGATAGGGCAGAATCGCGGCCGCGCAGCCGGGGATCTCCTTGGCCACCCGCACGTTGATACTGGCAATGTGCTTGAGCGAGCGCACCTCCTTTCCGTCCAATACCGCCTCTCCGGCCAGTCCCAGGCGGTGGCCCCCGGGAACGGTGATAAAACCGCCGCGCAACTGCTCCGCCAGAGCATACCAGGAGCTCTGACTGACCGTTTCCAGAGTGCGGCGGATGTCCTCCGCCGTAACCATGTAGCCGGCCGCGCTTTCTGCCCCCAGGCGCCCGCCCGGTGCGACAAAAGCCTGACCGGTCGCCAGGACCACGGCCAGGGGCCTTCCCAGGCGGAGGCGAATTTCTTCAATTTGGGGTACAACGTCATCGGGCAGCCGCTCCAAGTGCCGCCGTACGTCCACGGCAAA